>CAMCYT010000238.1 GCA_945885485.1 Prosthecobacter debontii | reverse complement strand
CGTTCTCGAAGTTTTTGGTGCCGTTGAAGACCATGTGTTCGAGGAAATGAGCGACGCCTTGTTGATCGTCTTCTTCCATCAGAGAGCCAGCAGCGACGTGCAGGCGCATGGACAGGCGCTCTGGTGGTTCGCTATTTGGGAGGATGATGTAGCGCATGCCGTTTTCCATCGTTCCGAAAACGGCTTTGGGATCGGCAAGGATATCTGATTTTTCGACGGGCGATATGACAGTGGGGCCTGGAAGTGGCTTTTCGATGGCAATCTCAGGGCTATTATCTCTTAAAGAAAGGAAAGCGGCGAGGCCGGCAATGAAGATGACAAGGATGAGAGGTGTAGCGTTGCGCATGGATGGAGTCTGAAGAGTGAATGCTGAATAGTGAAGAGTGAATTTATCCGAACTGAACTCTCAGAATCGGGAAATCAGCGCCGATTTCGGGTAATTTTGGCGATTTTTCTGTTTGCAGAGTGGGGTTGACGCGTCACCCGTTCCATGCACAATCCCGCCGCCGCGTCCGGAAAGTCTGACACGGTAAGATTCACCAAAAGAAAATATATGACTACTATCGCCATCAACGGATTCGGTCGCATTGGACGCCTCGTGTTCCGTGCACTCGTCGAACAAGGCCATCTCGGCACTACCTTTAAAGTCGCCGCTGTAGGTGATCTTGTGCCAGCAGACAACCTTGCCTACCTCCTCAAGTATGACTCCACCCAAGGCAAATTTGCTGGTGAGGTCTCATCCAAAAAATCTTCTCCTGATCTTGCTGAAGACGACATCATTGTGGTCAACGGTCACGAGATTAAAGTGGTTTCCGCACGTAGTCCGGAAGGTCTTCCATGGAAAGAGCTCGGTGTTGATATCGTGATCGAGTCGACCGGTTTGTTCGTTGAGGACAAACTTGCACAAGGTCATATTACCGCAGGTGCGAAAAAAGTCATCATCTCTGCGCCAGGTAAAGGACCAGACGTTCACACCTTCGTTCAAGGCGTTAACGACGGCGACTACGATCCAGCTAAGCATCACCTCATTTCTAACGCATCTTGCACCACCAACTGCCTTGCTCCGCTTGTGCATGTGTTGTTGAAAGAAGGATTCGGTATCAAAGAAGGTTTGATGACCACCATTCATGCTTATACCGCGACTCAGAAAACCGTTGACGGTCCATCCAAGAAAGACTGGAAAGGTGGGCGTTCCGCCGCGATCAACATCATCCCGTCCGCAACTGGAGCCGCAGTTGCCGTTGCATTGGTCTGCCCAGCTGTTAAAGGCAAGCTTACCGGTATGGCGTTCCGCGTTCCAACTCCTACGGTTTCCTGTGTTGACCTCACTGTTAAGACCGAAAAGGAAACTTCTCTCGCAGAAATCAATGCCGCACTCAAAAAGGCTTCCGAGACCTATTTGAAAGGCATTTTGAGCTACACGACTGACGAAGTTGTTTCGACCGACTTCATCCATGATAAGTCTTCTTCCATCTACGATGCAGGATCCTCTATTGAGCTCAATAGCACCTTCTTCAAATTGATTAGTTGGTATGACAACGAGTGGGGTTACTCCAACCGCGTGATCGACCTCCTTACCGACGTCGTCAAAAAAGGTATCTAACATCAAAAAAGCCGGGCCACGTGAAAACGTGGCCCTGTTTTTTTGAAACTCTAAATTTAAACTTTAAACTCCAAAAGAAGAAGTCGCTGAGTAATTATCCTCTTTTTTGAGATTTAGAGTTTAAAACTTAAAGTTTACATCCCTGGGATACCTAGGCCACCTGTGAGCTTGCTCATTTCTGCGGCGGCTAGGGATTTACCTTGGGATATGGCGTCTTGGACGCCTTTGAGGACGAGTTCTTCGAGGAACTCGGCATCGGTGGGGTCGATGACTGTGGGATCGATTTTGATTGCGAGGATATCACCGGCGCAGTTGGCGCGGACTTTAATTTTATCGCCGCCGACTGAGACTTCGATTTCGCGTATGGAGAGTTCCTGTTGTTTAGCTGCGAGTCCGGCCTGCATTTGCTGGGCCTGTTTCATCAATTTCTGGATGTTCATAAATAAAGTGTTAGGCGGTTAAAAATTTAGCTTCGAATTTAACCAAAGCCGCTTGGATCAATGGATCTTGATGGAATGCATCATCGACAACTTTCGCCTCAACTGGGGCGGGAGTTGCGGGTTCGGATTTTTTGACTGGAGCTGGAGCGGGTTCTTCTGGGAAATCGTCTTCGTCCGGTGCGTTTTCGATCAGGGCATCGAAAGCGGATAGGGTGTCATGACTCGTTTTTTTTTGTGCCGCTGGCTCCTGTGTGGGGGCGGGAGGTGCGGTTTGAACGGCGACGACAGGTGCAGGTTCTGCTGGAGCTGGTTTTGAATCGGTTTTAGCAACGGGTGCAGGCGCTGCGGTAGGCGCGGAGTAAGATAAGTGATCCGCTCCTTTGGTGAGGACTTTGATCACATCGGTGATACGCACTTCGGAAAGTGTTTGGATCGCTTTGATCATGCCGAGCTCGAAATGCAGGCGTTTGTTGGTGCTCCATTTCATCCGACCGTCGGTATCTGCAAATACGTCGATGGCTGCGAGGAGTCGCTCGGAAGCGTATTCATCCGAATTTTCGAGAAGTTTTTTCCAGAGTTCATCGGGAATGCCCTCGCCATCGGCTGAGGAGTCGAGTTTCGCGATGAGTAAGCCGCGCAAGCAACCGATGAGTTCGCCGAGAAGTTGGGAAAGTTCGCGTCCGCCCTCGGCTTCGTTTTGAATGAGTTTCAGTGCGGCGGGAGTATCGCGGGCGAGCAGCTTGGAGGTGAGCTCGGCGACTTTTTCACGCGAGGTGAAACCGAAGATATCCAAGACATTTTCCTCGGTGATGGATTCACCGCAGAATGAGACGAGTTGATCGAGCATCGATTGCGCATCGCGCATTCCGCCATCTGCGCCTTTGGCGATGGCCCATGCGGCGGTGGTATCGAGTTTGATGCCTTCCGCGGATGCGATGTGGAGCAAGTGGTCAGAAATCGTTTGGGTTGGAATAGGGCGGAGATCGAAGCGTTGGCAACGGGATAGAATAGTCGGAAGGATTTTCTGCACCTCGGTGGTGGCAAAAATGAATTTCACATGATCAGGCGGTTCTTCCAAGGTTTTGAGAAGGGCGTTGAAGGCCGAAGGAGAAAGCATGTGGACTTCGTCGATGTAGTAAATTTTGAACTGACCGCTACTTGGTGAGTATTTGACCGAGTCGCGGAGATCGCGGATATAGTCGACACCGTTATTAGAAGCTCCGTCGATTTCTATAACATCCAGCGAGCGACCCTCGGCGATTTCCCGGCAGACATCTTCTTCGGGATCGAAATCGATTTTCGGGCCGTTGGTGCAATTTAAGGCTTTGGCAAAAATCCTAGCTGTGGAGGTTTTTCCGGTGCCACGAGGTCCGACGAAAAGATAGGCATGGGCGAGTCGATTTTGCTCGATCGCATTGCGCAGAGTTCGGACGACATGGTCTTGTCCCAACACGTCGTCAAACGTTTTGGGGCGATATTTCCTAGCAAAAACCTGATAGCTCACAGACGGAGGATAATGGTCTCGCAGGATTTGTCATGATCGGTTTTCAAGAAAACAGATTTTGTTTTGAACGGTAGGGTCAACTCGCCGAGTTGACCGTGAAAATGAGGGAATTAACCACGAAAGGAACCGCGATTTTCAATCACGACCTCGTTAGTGAATTTGCTTCGGTTGATATGTGCGGTTGCAGTCGCGATTAAAAAACGCGGTTCCTTTGCATTCCTTTAATCCGTCGCTTTTTTAAGGGCGGCGGCGACGAAGCCGGAGAAGAGAGGGTGTGGGTGGTTGGGCTTGGAGAGGAATTCTGGGTGAAACTGGGCGCCGATGTAGAAAGGATGATCGGGGAGCTCGACGATTTCTACTAAACCTTCTTTGGCGGAGACGGATGAGATGACGAGGCCGCCTTCTTGGAGTCGGTCTTGGTAATCGGAGTTCACTTCGTAGCGGTGGCGATGTCTTTCCTTGATGCGATCAACGTTGTTGTAGAGATCGGCGGCTTTGGTTCCGGCGAAGAGA
>CAMCYT010000237.1 GCA_945885485.1 Prosthecobacter debontii | reverse complement strand
AGCCGTATCCTGCGGACGACTCCTCGATGTTCGGCTGCAAAGCGCTGACCACCAGCCAATTGCATCAACTAGAGATCAAAATCCGGTTTTGTTCCGTCTCCCAGTCCGGTTTTGAACCGTCTCTGTCCGGTTTTGTTCCGGCCCCGACAGTCGCGAAGATTTTCGTGAATAATTACTAAAGAAATCCTAAGGATCTGTTATTTTTCTTCGGGGAATATTTTCGCAAATATGAGGGGATATTGTTTACGGATGCTTTTAGTTCCTCTGGTTTGATTGTCTTTATCGCATTGATTCGTTCTTCTATGCTTTTCGTTGAGTCGAGAAAGACGGCAGAGGTTGATTCTTCTGCTAAGTCGGTGTTAGAGGTTAAAAGTCCAAATGCGATGCAGGATAGGACGTTGCTAAGTCGTGCTAAAGGTAAGAACGTCATGCCCTAAGTCATAGGGTAAAGCTGACTCGGTAGTTGTAAAAACCCTGTAAATTCGAATGGACCTGTTTTCTTGTGAAAGGGGATATGAGACGAGCTAGATATCGTCCAGAGTTGCTTGTCCGCGAAGTTTGGACTCGGCGTCGTCGGCTTCGCGGTTGGGCATTGCTAGGGCTTTTTTGAGTTCTAGTTTGGCATCTTCATCTCTCCCCATCATCGCGAGGGTGCGTCCGTATTCGATCTGGTGAATGAGGCGTTTGGAGTTAATTTGACGGGCTTTTTCGAAGTGATCGAGGGCATTTTGGTATGAACCTTTAGGGATGCCTCCATATACGACTTTTGCAAACAAGCGGGTTGGTCCTCCGATGTCGGCAATTTCTTGGTGCCAGCGACCGAGCATGTGATGCGCGTAATCGGATTTCGGGTTGAGTTTGAGGGCGGTTTCGGCAGAGGTTTTAATTTCACGGGAGGCCTCGAGTTTTTCTTTGTTGCCGAGGAACTCAGTGATTTTTCCCAGTGAGAGGGCGAGAGCGAGATGGGAATCGGATAGTTTTGGGGATAGGTCGACGGCTTTGCGTGAGCATTCGAGCGATTTTTGCGCAGCTTCTTTGCGTGCTTTTCCTTTCAGGGAGGGCATGAGGTCGCCGTATTGTTTGGCGATTTTGATGAGGACGGCCGCTTGGTCTGGCTGAAGGGAATCCGCTTTTTGATAGGCTTCTAGCGCTTCTTTGGTTTTGCGGCTGGCGTCTAGGTCATCGGCTTTTTTGATCCATTCACTGGCGGATTGAGAAAAGGCGCATGAGGCGGCCAGAAGCTGTATTAGGATGACACGGAAAAATTCCATTTGAAATGGTAACATGATCTCCAGGTAGTTTCAACGTTTCTAAATTTCATAAAAAACATTTTCATAGACCTACCAGATTTATCTTGTCTACCACTTCAGAGAGAAGACGGCAGCAGAAAGCGGCCGCTCATTAGGAAAGAGGCTGAGTAATTTAAGGTTTTTCATTTTGGGATAGGGTGGCATGATGGAATAACATGATATCGTATTTCTTGGTGGTTGGAGCGGGGCTGTGTGATGAAGCGGTAGTGCGTTGGATTTAAATTGCCCGTCTCTATTTGCTTTTGCTGGCAAAAGTCCGCAGCGGGGTGGGGGGAGTTGTGTCGAACGGACTGGAGGAGAGTAGTGATAGTCGATTTAGAGTTAGTAGCTACGTTTTCTGCAACCTTCGACTTCGGACATTCAGACCTTCGATATATTTCTACCCCTTTCCCACTTCCTCAGAAGGCCATTCAGTGTATTCTCCGCGCTTGGTGAAAATGTAAATTCTTAGTATTCATTATGTTATGATGGGCTCTTATTCACGCCATCCTTTATCACCCATTCTCCAGATAAGACTTCGGTGATTTCGAACTGGTTGCCTATGGCGTTCACGCCCCGCTTGATTTTCAATGTCGCCCGCCCACCATCATTGATCACCATCGCTTTGTTCAAAGCGGTTTCTTGGGCCGAATACTTGCGACAATACCCGTAGAGCGGCGTAGCCAGATCCGGTGATGTAAGCTGGTAACAAGTCCAATCACTTTCGGTAAATGAGCCATTGAAATAATTATCATGATTAAAAGCCACCCTAACAACTCCCTGCTCGGTATTTCCATTCAACAAATCCGACCAAGATGGCGACACATGTCGCGAAAATGAATCAAAATCAATTTGCCATACGCCCTGATCATTAGGTGTCAAAAACACCAACCACTTTTTGGTCTCCGAACCTATGAGATTTTGGTAAACAAGTATATCTAATTGTAAACCATCTTTATCCATACTTCCGATCCACTTTACATTAGACACACCGCTCTTCAAATCTTCGAATTGCTTCAAAAAACTGATCGCCTCGTCAGCTTTCACTTCACCCAAACGAAAAACTTCACTCAATCGGTCCTTATCTCGTACCTTCAATCCAGTCAGGAGCAGACGGGTTGCTTCATCAGGACTCAGCGAGACGATACGCACAGTAGTCGGCTTAGTCACCAACGCAATGCGACTCACCGAATCAGGAGTTCTCTTGGTTTTTAAAACCCATCTCGCAGAATACATCATAACAAGCACTAGGGCACAACATCCCAATTTAATTGGGAATCGCATCAGCATCTTCTTGATCTTTCCCTTAGGTCGTTGATTCTTACCAAGATTTTGATCATCGTTTCTCGGCAATGGATCCACCAATGAACTCTCGGCACTAGACTCCTCATCAATCCGCTTTACTGACCCCAAGCCAAGGACTTTTGGAGCTTGCTCGAATTTTCGCGCAGTTTTGTTGGATACACCATTTTCAGACCACAATCCGATTGGCCGTGGTTGTTTAGCTTTTGATTGAAGCTCGAAGTCGAGATGCCATGAGCGTCTATCGATGCCCCATTGCACTTCGTAGCTGTGATTTGATTCGCGCATCATATAAGCCACGACGATCCCAGACGATGATTCATCCGTGATGTGGCTGACCATCTCACGCGGCCCAAACGCAGGCCGAATAGAGCGGTCGGGATTAACGTGCGGGGCGGGGTGTTTCGAAGTTTCCATCTGATTAGGCGTTTGATCGTGTGGCGGATCGTGTGGCGAAGTGGTGGTGTCCGCCGGTGCATTAACGTTTGCAATAAATTCCACCAATTTTTTATTCATCGCGGAGTGCTATACATGCGCGGCATTTTCGAGTCAAAGCCTATTACGTGACGAATTATTTATATTGATGATCCACAGGATTATTAACCAATGTAATAATTCTGTCAAATTTGAAGGCTCACAGGCCGGGCCATAGCCTCTGGTGTGGTTCGGAAGCCAAACATGGAATATTTTCTCATCGATGCCATCGATCCCTTATTTCGCGGCTAAAAGCGCAAGTGGATCAACTGGTCAACCCCCTTTAACCTTCCCGCAGCAAGCCCTACATTTTATTCTTCGCTCTGAGTAAAAAAGCAAATTCCTAGCATTATTCATTCATTCAGCCAAAGCATCTGAAGAGGAATGAGAGAAAACGGCAGCAGGAAGCAGCCGCTCCTTGGGGAGGAGGAGTAATTTAGGGTTTTCCATTTTTGGATAGGGCGGCATGATGGGGCACATGACATCGGATTTCTTGGTGGTTGGAGCTGGCATCGCGGGTTTGTCGTTCGCGTTGCGGGCGGCGAAGCTTGGGAGGGTGATTGTTTTAACGAAGGGTAAGGCGGAGGAATCGAATACGGCTTGGGCGCAGGGCGGGATTGCATCGGTTTTGCCTGAGGGCTTGTGTGATAGGGGGGATACGGTGGAGAAGCATGTGGCAGATACCTTGGATGCTGGAGCGGGCTTGTGTGATGAGGCGGTGGTGCGTCGGATCATTGGAGAAGGGGCGGAGACTATCGAAGATTTATTGAGTTACGGGGTGGAGTTTGATCAGCAGGATGAAAAGTATGCATTGGGGAAAGAGGGAGGGCACAGCCATCGGCGGATTTTACATGCGCGGGATACGACGGGCCGGGAGATTGCCAGAGCGATGCTGAAAGCGGCGCGGAGTGAGCCGAATATCACGCTTTTGGAAAATCATTTTGTGATCGATCTAATCACTTCGGTGCGTTTGGACATTGTTTCCAGTGACAGGGT
>CAMCYT010000236.1 GCA_945885485.1 Prosthecobacter debontii | reverse complement strand
GGTGAAGTGACTGGTTGGCAACATTGGCTAACTATGGGAACAGTTTTCGTCTTCACCATAGAACGCACTTGGTTGATGTGGAGGGTAAGATCTCGGGGACAAGAACGCCGGCGTTTGATTCTCCATGAATCTCTGGCTTTGATGGTTTTCTTCGTTTCCTTAGGCTTGATGATAAGTGAGCTGTTCGGCGCGGATTCTCGCTCCACGAGCTGGCATGTGTTTATCCAAATGGGAGTTTTATTCTCAGGGATCGCATCGATCATCCACCACCAAACCCGCCTCACAGACCGCGCATTTCATCCCGGCATGATGCTGATCGGTTCATTTTTCGCCATCATTGTGATTGGCACTCTCTTACTTAAAATGCCTCGTTGCGTGCTGCCGGGAGAAACTTGCTCTTGGTTAGACGCGGCTTTCACCAGCACCAGCGCGGTGTGTGTGACGGGATTGTCTGTGCAAAACACCGCAACGTTTTTCAGCCAAACCGGGCAAGTCGTGATCTTGATTCTAATACAAATCGGCGGACTCGGCATCATGACGCTGACGTTTTTCGCCGCTGTCGTGTTGTTCGAAGGGCTTTCTCTCCATGATCGGTTGCTCTTAGGTCGGATGATTTCTGAGAACAGGCTTTCTCGGATCGGTAAAACTCTAACATTTATCGTGTTGTTCACTTTTATCTTTGAGGCGATTGGAGCGGTGATCCTTTTCGTAGGTATGGATGTAGCAATGCCTTGGAGCGAACGTGCGTTTCACTCCGTCTTCCACGCGGTCTCAGCTTTCTGCAACGCTGGATTCTCCACCTTCCCTGATAACTTGGCCAGCGGAGCGCTCAAATCAAATGTGACTTGGCAGGTCATGATCATGCTGCTGATTGTCGGCGGCGGACTTGGCTCGATGGTGGTAGAGGATCTGTGCCAATGGAGTGCTGTGCAATACCGGAAAATTTGTGGGAAAGAGCACAGTCGTCATCGGCTCCGCATCCATACACGTATCGTGGTTGTCACGACTGCGGTGCTGGTGTTCGGCGGCGGATTGGTGATTATGGCGACGGAATTTGCTTTGTGGAACGGGCCAGAAAACGGCGGCCAATTCCTCACCGCGATGTTCCACTCCATCACCGCAAGGACCGCAGGTTTCAACACCGTATCCATGAGCGCGATCGGACCCATGACCATCAATGTCCTGATGATTCTCATGATCATCGGTGGCTCGCCCGGCGGCACGGCGGGTGGTATCCGTACGACCGTGGTTGCCGTGGGACTCGGGCATTTATGGAACCAGCTGCGCATGGGGCGCCGTGGCCTTGTCGCTTTCAATCGCACCATCCCAGCCGAATATGGGGGGCAGGCCCTAGGCTTGATCTTGCTTGCCGTAATTTGGCTGATTGGAAATTTCATGCTGTTCCAATTTCTTGAAACCGGAAACGGCATTTCCGATTCTCGGCTTCTTTTCGAGCTGATCAGCGCGTTCGCCACCGTAGGACTTTCGATCGATCTAACACCTCTGCTATCAGACGGAGGCAAAACTTTGTTGATCGTAAATATGTTTGTGGGAAGGATCGGTTTGCTGACGGTTATGGCCACCTTAATTCCCCCGGACACACGTCCATCATCAGGAAAACCCCACGAAGATATTCTCCTCAACTAACCTCCATACCATTATGAGATTCTGTATTATAGGCCTTGGAACTTTCGGCACCCACCTCTCTCGCCAGCTCAGTCGTGAAGGACATGAGATCGTCGCTGTTGATAACAATCCCGCACACATCAACCAACTCAAAGACGAAATCGAATTCCTGATCCAAGCAGACTGCACAGATATAAACGCGTTTCACGAAATCCCTATCGATGCTTGCGACGCAGTGATCCTCGCGATTGGTGAGAACTTCGAAGCCTCTCTTTCGATTGCTTCCAACGTCCAACAACTCGGCGCAAAGAAAATCATCAGTCGCATCATCAATCCGCTCCACGGACGTTTACTGAAACTTTTAAAAATCGATGACCTCCTGATCCCCGAAGCAATGGCCGCCGCATGGCTTGCACGTTCACTCAAATCTCCAGATTTACTCAATACACTGGATCTGGGCAGCGGATATGAGATCGCTCAGATCGTCACACCACCTCGCATGATTGGGCTCACTCTCCAAATCGTTTCATTGCGCGATCAATACGAACTCAACCTCGTTACCATTGGGAAAAGCCGTGGTATATCGGCGTCCGCATCGAGCCAAACCGCGATTCAAAAAGTGCTAGGCATTCCTCAACCCGACCGCATTTTCGAATCCGATGACATCCTCGTGCTTTTCGGAAAAGGACAAGACGTCAGGCGCCTGATGCGTGAGTATGGTGAGTGATCAAAACTCGCAATGCCCCGGAGTGCGTGGAAAAGGAATGACATCACGGATGTTCTGAATCCCGGTGATAAACATCAGTAAACGCTCGAAACCTAGGCCAAATCCCGCGTGTGGGACGGTTCCGTATTTCCGGAGATCTGCATACCAAGCGTAGGATTCAGGATCGATGTTGTGATGCTTGAAGTTTTCTAACAGCACATCGTAGCGTTCTTCGCGCTGGGAACCGCCGATGATTTCTCCGATACCCGGCACCAGCAGATCCATCGCAGTAACGGTTTTACCGTCCTCGTTGAGACGCATGTAGAACGGTTTGATTTCTTTAGGGTAGTTGTAAACGGTGGTTGGCTGCTTGAAATACTCTTCAGTAAGCCAACGCTCGTGCTCGGATTGGAGGTTGAGTCCGTATTTCACGGGGTATTGAAATTCTTTTCCGGAGCTTTCTAGTAATTTAACTGCATCGGTGTAAGTGATGCGCTGGAACGGTTTCTCGACGACGTGTTCGAGCCGTGCGCGCAGGGCCTTATCGATAAACTTCTCGAAGATCGAGAGATCAGGATCGGCGAGCGCTTCACTGACCAAGAATTTGATCATCGCCTCGGCGCAATCCATATCGCCTGCGAGATCGCAGAAAGCCATCTCAGGCTCGACCATCCAGAACTCCGCAGCGTGGCGGGAGGTGTTAGAGTTTTCCGCACGAAAGGTAGGTCCGAAGGTGTAGATGTTAGAAAGCGCGCAGGCGAAAGTCTCACCTTCCAACTGACCCGATACCGTGAGGTAAGCGCGCTTACCGAAAAAGTCCTCTGTGTCTTTAGAAATTTGACTATCTGGGAGTGTCGTAACGCGGAACATCTCCCCTGCTCCTTCGCAATCGCTGGCGGTGACGATGGGTGTGTGAACGTAGACGAAATCACGCTCTTGGAAAAACCGATGGATCGCAAAGGCCATACGCGAGCGGATGCGAAAGGCCGCGCCGTAAAGATTGGTTCGCGGGCGAAGGTGCGCGATTGAGCGAAGGAATTCCGAGGTATGGCCTTTTTTCTGCAGCGGATAATCTTCCGGCACCTCGCCGATCAGGCGGATCTCCTCCGCCTGCATTTCCCAATCCTGACCTTGTGCCGGCGATGGGATCAATTTCCCCGTGACGGTGATCGAGGCACCGGTCGCCATTTTGGAAATATCCTCGTAACCCGGAATCCCCGCATCCGCTACGATCTGCAGATTTCCCAAGCAAGATCCGTCATTGAGCTCGATAAACGAAAAGCCTTTTGAGTCGCGTCGCGTGCGGACCCAACCTGAAACAGTCAAAGTATCCGTAGGTTCCGTGCGGGCGAGGACGTGCTTGATGAGGGTGCGCATGCGCAAACTCTAAATTTCAAGTTTCAAAGTTCAACTACCAAGAGAAACTCTAAACTTTAAATTTTAAACCTCAATATAGAGTGAGTTCTCCGATTTTGAGAGCGGTGATTCGAGGTGGCAGATTTAGACAAGGTTTCCCGTTTTGTGGGGTATTTTTACAGGGAGAGAGGAGGTTCTGGAGTAGAGGAGATTGAAGTCTTTTTTTAAGGGGCTGTACTAGCTAAGCGACAAAAAACCGCATAACTAGACAAGTCAATGTATCAAAGAAAAAGCCGTCTTCCAGCCCGAAAGCAAAGCGAGTTAATCAAACTTTTTGTCGTAGGCGCAACAGCTCGTGCAGCGGCCGAGATCACC
>CAMCYT010000235.1 GCA_945885485.1 Prosthecobacter debontii | reverse complement strand
CGAACGCTCGGGTGGACATGGTTTTGGCCAAAATGTCATTCTTGTAGATGAACGTCAGAAAACCGCACGCGCCGCCGTTACACTTGCCGATTCATTAGTAGATGCTCGACTCGTTGTCCTCACCCGTCGTGGTGTGCTAGCCAATCACGTCGCGATGATGCGTCCACGCACAGCCGCGTTTTTTGCCTTCACTCCCAAAGAACGTGTCTGCCGTCAGCTTTCACTCACCCGTGGAATCCGCGCTTTCCAAATGCCTTTCTGCTCGAACATCGAAGAAACCGTCCAACGCGCCACCGAACAACTCCGCGACGCCGGCCTCATCCGGACCGGAACACCCATCGTTATCGTCTCCGACATTTTATCCGATCACTTCGCCGCGAATTCGATCCTACTGCATCATGCTTGATCCTAAAACCCGAAGTTAACACTGTGGTTTTTAGTTATACGTTATTTGTTAGACGTTATAAGGAATAGTTACACCAATAACCAATAACGAAATTCCATTAACTCACCACCAAGTTCATGATCTTCCCTGGAACGTAGATCACCTTGCGAAGTATTTTCCCTTCAGTGAGTTCCTTGATTTTCTCAGAAGCAAAAGCCTTTGCCTTGGCATCGTCTTCAGAGGCATCCATCGCCATCCAGATCCGATCCCGCAACTTGCCATTCACCTGCACAACAAGTTCACATTCGGTGCGAACCAATGCCTGCTCTTCATACGCCGGCCATGCCGATTCTGAGAGCGATGCCACTGGAAGATTGAAAGCTTTAGCCACATGTTCGTTGATCTCTTCGGAGAGATGCGGTGCGAATGGGTTGAGCACGGTGAGAAACTGAATGAATTCTTTCACCGGAACTTTTCCTGCCTGAGTGAACGCATTGGTGCAGATCATCATTTGTGAAATCGCGGTGTTGAAATTCAATTTCTCGATGTCTTCGCCAACTTTTTTGATGGTTTCATGCAGCACACGGCTAAGTTCTTTATCCGAGCAGGTTTCTCCCACCACTTTATCTGAAACTTCACCTTCTTCAGTCATCGCCAAACGCCAAACGCGTGCAAGGAAACGAGAAACACCCTCCACGCCCTTCATCTGCCATGGCTTCACCTGCTCAAGCGGCCCCATGAACATTTCATAAAGACGCAGCGAATCAGCTCCGTATTCTTTCACGACATCATCTGGATTCACCACGTTGCCGCGTGACTTTGACATCTTCTGACCATCTTCACCAAGAATGAGCCCTTGGTTCACCAGTTTCTGAAACGGCTCAGAGGTGCAGACATGACCGAGATCGAAAAGCACTTTGTGCCAGAAGCGCGCATACAATAAATGCAAGACCGCGTGCTCGGTTCCGCCCACATAGAGATCAACCATGCCCGGTTTTTCGCTGGTCCAATAATCTTCAGCGTCTTTCGAGATAAACCGATCCGAATTACTTGGATCGCAGTAACGAAGATAATACCAACAAGACCCTGCCCATTGCGGCATGGTGTTGGTTTCACGCGTGAATCCATCGGGTAAGTTCACCCATTCGGTAGCTTTAGAAAGTATTGGTTCTGGAGAACCACTTGGCTTGTAATCATCCAGCGGCGGCGCCAACAACGGCAACTGATCATCTGGCAACGCGTAGTGCTGGCCGTCTTTCCAAATAATCGGAAACGGCTCACCCCAATAACGCTGACGCGAAAACAACCAATCACGGAGTTTGAACTGAATCTTGCACTGACCTTTTTCGTTTTCAACCAACCACTCAATCATCTTCTTCTTGGCTACTGCCGTTGGCATGCCATCAAGGAAGCCGGAGTTGATCGCCGTGCCCGGTGCCGTGTAACCCTGCCAGTCTAAATCATTAGTCGGTTGCACCACTTGACGAATCGGAAGTTCAAATCGCTGTGCAAACTCATAGTCCCGCGCATCATGCGCCGGCACCGCCATGATCGCTCCTGTGCCGTAACCCATCATCACATAGTCCGCGATCCAGATCGGAATCTGCTCACTATTCACCGGATTCACCGCATAAGCCCCCGTGAAGACACCGGATTTATCTTTGTTCAAATCACCACGATCCAAGTCAGACTTCGATGCAATGGATTTCTGATAGACTTCAACCGCCGTTTTATTTTCCTCAGTCGTAATCACCGGGACAAACGGATGCTCTGGCGCGAGAACCATGTAAGTTGCTCCGAAAAGCGTATCAGGACGCGTCGTGAAAACCTCAATTTCGAAATTGAAATTTAAAATTTGAAATTTGACCGAAGCTCCTTCGCTGCGACCAATCCAGTTTTTCTGCAGCAACTTGATACCTTCTGGCCAATCGAGTGTATCGAGTTCGTCGATCAGGCGTTGCGCGTATTTCGTGATGCGCAACATCCACTGACGCAGCGGTCGTCGCTCAACCGTGTGACCTTTCGATTTCCATTCCTCAACTTCTTCGTTCGCCAATACCGTGCCGAGATCCGGTGACCACCACACAGGTGTATCTGCAACAAAGGCCAAGCGTTCAGCATCGATTTGCTCCCGACTCCAGCCTTTAGCCTCAAGCTCAGAAATTGGGCGCGCCCGATTCGTTTCCTCACAGAAATAGGAGTTATAGATCTCCAAGAAAATCCACTGTGTCCAACGAACATATCCGGGATCGGTAGTCGCGATCTCGCGCTCCCAATCATAGGCGAAGCCGAGCGATTTTAACTGACGGCGGAAATTTTCGATATTCGCAGCCGTTGTGATCGCCGGATGCTGGCCGGTCTTGATTGCATATTGCTCCGCAGGCAAACCGAACGAATCATAACCCATCGGATGCAAGACATTGAAACCATTCATCCGCTTGTAACGGCCGATGATATCCGTTGCTGTATAGCCTTCTGGGTGACCGACATGTAAGCCTGCTCCGCTGGGATATGGAAACATATCGAGCACATAATATTTCGGTTTAGTGGCATCAAAGCTCGCCTCACCCGGATTTGGCGTGCGGAAAGTCTTATCAGCATCCCAGCGGGATTGCCACTTAGGTTCAAATTGGCTGAAGGGAAATGGTTTACGTGATTCGGACATGGTCTGCGGTGGGCGGGAAACTTGCTCAATCCCCGCCCCAATGAAAAGAAAAACCCTGCTCCACCCTAAGAGCGGCTGCCCGGTGAGTCTGAGCTCCCGAGTTTCAAACCGTAGCTGGGACTTACAGTCCCAGTTTGTCGTGGGGATATTTTATCCCCTCTTTCTGCAGTCAAAAACTTGAGTCGGGTCTCCAATCTCTTTTCTCTCTTCTCACACCCTCACCCGCAGATCCCTCACACTCCACAATACCCCCGCCGTCTCCGCGCCACTGCCACGCATCCTCCGCGCTCCGTCTTTTCGATTTTCTGAAAATCTCTGCCGCGTTGCGGCAAACGCTTCGTTCACGAATGTCTTGCTGCCGATCAACGCGCCGCCTGTGAAATATCTCTCAGCTACCTCGCATCACAAAAATCGATCCCGATTTTCCACCGCTTGCGCTTTTCAATGGCTTCGCACTTCGTTCCTTCTGCCTCTCAAACTGCGTCTGATACCTCGCTGCCATTCCTTTCACATAATCCTCACTGCCCAGCGCGATCCCTTCGCTGAAACACTTCATCCGCTTGCGGATTTCCAACATCGGCAAAAATAGAACCTTCTCCACCGCGGCTTGCGCAGCCTTCACCTGATCTTGCGTATACCCTTTTCTTCGCGAGTCTTCCGTCACCGTGGCTTCTCCATACAACCATTTCCGATAATACGTATGTGCCTTCGTGCTCCACCCGTCCTGCGCCACTTCCAACACTTTACAAAGTCCTCGCCGTGCTCGTTTGCTCCCCCCAACCGCCTCTCCATAACCACTCCACGCATACATCGCCGGATCTTTCACAATCCCTGCCCGCACCGGATTCAAATCGATATAGCCCGCCATCGTCTGTAACGCTTCACCCGTCTCTACCAGCACACTTTTAAACCTATCCATCCACAACGTTCCACGCCGGCTATTCTGCTTGTTATACCAGCGACTGAACCGCTCCTTGAGTTCTTTGACAAACAAACTCAGATCACAGACGCGTTGCTGAAACCGATCT
>CAMCYT010000234.1 GCA_945885485.1 Prosthecobacter debontii | reverse complement strand
AACGACGGCGATGTCACCGCCCTGGCTGGCGCGATGTCGCTAAAAGAAAAAGGTATGCTAGGCGTCGCCATGGGTTCCAGCGAAGCTGTGGGCTTCATGGACAAACGCGGTCGCATCCTCGGTTGGCTCAACGAGCTCGCCTTCGCTCCCGTCGATTACAACACCAAAGCTCCCGCCGATGAATGGTCCGGCGACTACGGGGTCGGCGCTTTGTATTTCTCCCAACAAGCGGTGAATAAACTCTTACCCGCCGCGAAGATCAAACTGCCGACAAAAATGGATCTGCCTGAGCGCCTTGTGGAAGTTCAAAAACTCATGCTCGCTGGAGACGAACGCGCCGCTAAAATCTACGAGACCATCGGGGTCTACCTCGGCTATACGATCCCGCATTATCTCGATTTCTATAATTTCGATCACATGCTCATCCTCGGCCGCGTCACCACCGGCGAGGGCGGCGACATCGTGTTGAAGAAAGCAGCGGAGGTCATGAAACAAAACTTCCCGAAATGTGCGGAACGGATTCAAATCCACGTGCCCGATGAAAAAACCCGTCGGGTTGGCCAAGCCGTTGCGGCCGCCAGCCTTCCCAAACTGAAAAAATAAACTCATGCGGTTGCATCATCCCACAGCGGAAATTTTCATCCCGGACCAAGCCCCCATCGCAGAGGCTTTGAAGCGCGTCACCCACCTCGGCATCGGCGCCCACCAGGACGATCTCGAATTCATGGCGTTTCACGGCATTCTGAATTGTTTCGACTCAAATGAAAAATGGTTCGGAGGCGTCACTTGTTCAGATGGTGCAGGCAGCTCCCGCACCGGTCCTTTCGCCGCGTTCAGCGATGCGGAAATGATGGCGATCCGTCGCCAAGAACAAAACACCGCTGCGGTCATGGGACAATACGCAGCAATGATCCAGCTCGATTTCCCGAGCCGCATCATCAAATCCCCTACCGATACTTCCCTCAAACAAGACCTGTTAGAAATTCTCACCGCAACCCAGCCTGAAATCGTCTACACCCACAACCCCGCCGACAAACACGACACCCACATCGGCGTCATGGTAGCAACGCTCCAAGCTCTCCGCGAACTTCCGGAAAACCAAAGACCCAAACAAGTCATCGGCTGCGAAGTTTGGCGCGACCTTGATTGGCTGCCCGACGATAAAAAAGTCATCATGGACGTCAGCGGACGCGACGACCTCGCCGCCGCTATTAACGGGGTGTTCGAATCCCAAATCGTCGGCGGCAAACGCTACGATCTCGCCATTCTTGGCCGACGCGCCGCAAACGCCACATTCTTCGATTCCCATTCCACAGACTCCACCACGCAGGTTATCTTCGGAATCGACCTCACCCCACTCGTCGCCGATCCCACCACCGACATCGCCGATTTCATCTGCTCGCTCATCGGGCTTTTCCAAGCAGATGTGCGTAACAAAATCACAACCCGACTTGGCTAACATTTATGGAAATCATCATTCAGGAAACCGCACAAGACGCCTCAAACGTCGCCGCATCCATCATCGCAAAACTCATCAAGGACAAGCCCAACGCGGTCCTCGGCCTCGCCACTGGCAGCACTCCCCTCCCGCTCTATCAGCGCCTCATCGAACTAAACCTCGACTGGAGCCAAGTCACCACCTTCAACCTCGACGAATACATCGGACTCCCCCGCGATCACTCACAGACCTACTACACCTTCATGTGGGAAAATCTTTTCCGGCATACCAATATCCATCCTGCCAACGTTTACATCCCTGATGGAAACGCCGCGGACATCCCGAAATTCTGTGCGGAATACGAGACACTCATCATAGAAAAAGGCGGGATCGACATCCAAGTGTTAGGGATAGGAACCGACGGCCACATCGGCTTCAACGAACCGACGTCCTCCTTCGCCTCCCGCACTCGCATCAAAACCCTCACCGAACAAACCCGCAAAGATAACGCGCGATTCTTTGACAACAATCTCGACGAAGTCCCCATCCACTGCATCACCATGGGCATAGGCACCATCATGGATGCCCGACAAAACATTCTGCTCGCCTTCGGAGACAATAAAGCCCCCATCATCGTGGAAACAATAGAAGGCCCACTGAAAGCCATCAATCCCGCCTCCATCCTCCAGATGCACCCCAACGCGAAATTCTGCATCGATGTAAAAGCCGCTTCACAACTCAAGCGCAAGGATTACTACAACTGGGTTTATTCTAACAGACCAGAATGGCAGAAATATTAAGCGCCATAAATTTGCGCCTTCTTCCCATTCAAAAATCGTCAATCGATTCATGGCGTGTGCGGTTTCATCATTCGGTTTGAATGAAGAGATAAGAATCTTTTCCCCAAGGCCAAAGGCCTAACCTAGGTCAGCCCTGTACAACGCACTGGGTTAAATCCCCCAAAAAATATTCTAGCCCTGAAAGGGCGATTTACAGATCTATCATAGCTCGTTGGTTCGGGATCTGAGTCGTGGCGCATTCAGCACCGGAATGTTAGGAATTTGCTTTTTCACCTAGCGCGGAGAATACACTGAAGGGCCATCTCTGGAAGGATAAAAGTGGGTTGGGCAATATCGACGTCTAGGAATATACCCCATAGCAGAGGAACCACCGCCAGCGTACACTGCGGCGCCCATATGAGTCAGGTCGCCCCCCAACTCAGATTGTCTGTCCCTCAATTCGAAAAACAGCTCCGTATCTCTCAAGACGAAACTCACCTCAAACCATCCTTCTCCCTAGCTTGATCGCACGGAATGACTTGGGTGTTTTATAACTTGCGCGGGGGGTGAACGGTGATAGGAGTGAAGAGTGAATTCAAAAAAATTTAAGCAGCTCAGTACGGTTTGTTTCATCCTCGGCTTCGCTTCGATCTTGGGATCGATCGCGATTTGGTTCTTAACCAGAGGAACCACGCCTGATTCCACCGCGCACGCGGAACGCTTCGGGATTTTTGTCGGACTCTGGGCACCCACGTTCCTCATCCTCTCGAATCGCTTTGATCGCTATGCGGAGCGTGCCGCCTGAAGATGCCTGAGGAGTAGCGCAATAAGATCATGCCAACACCAGACAAGGACGATGTCGACCGGCTCAGCCGGGGCAAGCCCACGCGGGCAAAGATTGGTAGCCGGCGGATTGGGCACCGCCTTACGCAGAAGGAAAGGCTGCTCTTCGAGGCAGCCACCCGACAGGGATTTCTCAAGCTCCCAATCACTGGTATCCGCCCAAACGTCCTAAATGTTTACCGCCTATGGTGTGAGGCAGAAGGCCGCGATTTCATCCTCAAAGGCGAGCCTTCCGCTCGCCCCATTGAAGAAGCATGACCCCAAATAATGTTCTCAACTGGGTGTCAATCTAGTCAGCTCAATGTCCCCATCCAGCCTCCTTTCGAAGCTCTCCCGATTTTTTATTCTAGTTGGAAGAATGCGCTTAATCTAATCAAAACCTGAGACGGATATTTGACTTCTCGTGATACTTGCCATAACAAAATGGAAGTGAAAATTCAAAGTATTGTTGGATGTATATATTTACTGCTCGGCCACCACGCCGGAGCAGTCCTAGTCGCAACTCCCTCACCCAGTAATCCGCGGACTTCCGCTCCAGCAAACGGAGCGCCTTGGGACAACGTCGTCCAGACTATCGGTGCCTCGGGTGTCTACCTTGGTGGTGGATGGATGCTGACCGCAGAACACGTCTTTGACGATCAGATCCAGCCATTCGTTACTTACAACTCCAAACAATACCTAGCCGATCTGAACAAGTCCTACGTATTAGGCAATCCATTGGCTGCCCAAATCTTGGGACTTACTCCGAAAGCCGATCTCGTCTTATTTCGCCTCCAAGAAGCACTTCCCGGCCTAGCGTCCATCTCATTAGGGACTCCAACCGCGAACATGGAGATCACCATGATCGGTTTCGGCAGTGGAAAATCCTGGGGAACTAACAACATCGAAGGTCCATATCTAGGGAGGGATCGTCGCCCCTAGCCATGGAAGATGCCGCATCGAGGAACTCGCGAATGACGAGGCCGGGAACCAGCCCGATCACGTATCCGACAAATCCGGCCATCACCACACTTCCAAGCCACCACCAGGTCA
>CAMCYT010000233.1 GCA_945885485.1 Prosthecobacter debontii | reverse complement strand
GATCTCGGAATTCAAAGATCGCATTCTTCCGTTGCTGCACGCTTGTCACTGTAACTCCAATGATCTGTGCGGTCTTGGTTTCCTCTTGGGTGAACGGGTATTTGGATTTCGGAATCATGAGAGACCGATTCGGGATAATGTTCGTATTTTTTGCTCTTTTGGGATGGTCTGACGGTTTGCGATGCAACACTAAGATGGCGACAGAAGGTGCATTGGAACAACGAATCCGCTGACGAATAGTCGGCACGATTTCGTTTACGAAAATCTGGCTCTATCATTTTCCTTCCCGCCAATATGCGAATCTTCACCTGCACTCCAGTCGCTTTCGGCGGAGGTCCAGATTTTTTTGCCCGAGACAGCGGATTGCTGTGCCGTGGTTTCCAGGCGATTGGTATCGAAAGCCGCGCGGTGATGCCGGGAGAACGGAAACCGGAAGACGGTGACGATCTCATTCGCACCGATTACAAAAACTTGGAATCGGCGGAGTGGTGGAAGACACTGGGTATCGATGGAATCGTGCTATATGCTTGGGGACGTCCTAAGTTTAGAAATGTAGCGAAGGCGATTCGAGATGCTGGGATATTTCTTATCCTGAGCCAAGACAGCGCCGGACAAGTCAGCCCGTTGATGGGCACGCGCGACTGGTTGCAGGCGCAGTGGACTTACGGAGGGGCGGGTCGTGACCTAAAGTCTTGGCTGCGTTTTTTCAAACTCGTAGTTCGTGGGTTGAGCATCGGATTACTTCTAACAGATCCTTTGCGTGCCCAACATCTGAAATATGGTGACTTCATTACCTGCGTTTCACCCTTGGTTGTGGAACGATATAAAAAACTTTGCAGGTGGTATGGCGGAAGCGCTTTAGCGAACCGCGTAAAGATGATCCCGCACGCCGTAGAATCACGTTTCCAATATTCGGAACAATCCAAGCAGAGACAAATCGTCTGTGTTGGGCGGTGGCCCGACATCACACAGAAAAGGCCGTGGCTGCTGATAGATGCTATAGGGAAGCTACTCGCGACCGATGACTCTGTCACGGTGGTGATTGCCGGAAATCTCACGCCAGAGCTCACGGAATGGCATAGCAAATTACCCGTTAACAAGCGCAGCAGAGTGGACTTGCGCGGGCTTGTTGAGCGCGATGAACTTGCTGATCTCCTCAGAGAATCACAGGTTTTCTATAGCCCATCTGCCTACGAGAGCTTTGGCATCGCTGCCGCAGAAGCCCTGTGCTCAGGTTGCTCAGTGGTGGCTCGACGCTCGGTGGTGATGCCAGCATTCGAGTGGTTTGTCTCAGAGGATTCCGGAATGCTTGTGGATCTGGATGATGCGGCAGGCCATGCGACCGCATTGATCGAGGAACTCGCCGCATGGGACTACGGACTCAGGAATGCTGAGAAAATTTCCAAACATTGGTCGAAAAACCTGCATACCGAAAACGTTGCAGGAAAAATTTTGAACTTGATGACTCTTTAGCCCGAATCCGGCTTTCCTAAACCTCATCGCTTCGCTAATCATTCTGTCACAATTCAAAGTTAAGCGGCACTAAACAACATGGACTTCACGATAATCACCCCTTCCCTCAACTACGGGCGATTTCTCAGCGACTGCCTTGCAAGTGTCGCGAGCCAAGAGGGAGTGACCTTCGAGCACCTGATCATCGATGGTGGCTCAAGCGACGAAAGTGCCGGAGTGGCAGCCAATTTCCCACAAGCCACATGGTCACAGGAGGCCGACGAGGGAATGAGCGACGCGATCAATAAGGGCTTCGACCGCGCGAAGGGTAAATGGGTGATGTGGCTAAATGCTGACGACAGACTGAAGCCCAATGTTCTATCCAAACTGTTAGAACAACTGAACCATACAAATGCTGATATCGTCTATGGCAATTGGGACTTCGTCAACGAGGCAGGTAAAACCACTCGCCACATCATGGCGTTGCAATGGTCCCCCTTCGTCCACATTCATCATCATTGCTACATCGGTTCCACTGCCGCTTTCTATCGCAAAACCAGCGTGCTGGATCAAGGCCATCGATTGTCCACTGACTTCAAATACACCATGGATAGCGAATTCTATATCCGACTCCATGCTGCGGGTCTGAAATTCCAACAGATACCAATCACTGTTGCAGACTTCCGCATGCATGGAAGCAACCTATCACAGCGCAACTTAAGTAAATCGGAATCGATCCAACAATTGCTAGCTGCTGAGCACCAGTTTAGCGAATCGCGTGCCATACGCAGAAAATATGGCATCACCCTGTTTCAGAACCCTTATCTCAATGGCATCACCGACGGCATTTTATGGATCATCGCCAAAACATGGAAAGTGATGTTGAAGGTATGCTCTATAAAAAAGTAAACCGGTGAAGAAGTCGAAAGTCGAAAGTCGAAAGTCAGATCATGAATCGCTAGTGCGATCAGATAAATTCTACCTTCAGACTTCCTGCTTTCCTGCCTTCCTCATCAATAACTCTTCATTCCATGGTTTAAAAATAAGGAAGGCAGGAAGGCAGGAAAAAATTCAGATGTTCTCTTTCTCCTTCCTCATCAATAACTCTTCATTCCATTCAGTGTTTCAGTAATTCAGTGTTTCGGTAATACAGTAATTGACTACGCGTTGCTCCGTCCAAGCCATTTCGGCTTCGCCTAAGTTTTGAATGCTCGTCTACCACGACACGTCGGGGATACATCTCGCTCTGCATTGATACCGCCTCCCGGCGGTCCCCCGTCGGGCTCAGCACTCCGCTCGAGTCTAAGTCGCTCCGCTCCATTCAGTAATTCAGTAATTCAGTAATTCAGTAATTCAGTAATTCAGTGTTTCAGTGTTTCAGTGTTTCGGTGTTTCGGTCTTACAGTTTTACCGAACCACCGAGCGCGCAGCGCAACCGAACTACCGCGCGCGCAGCGCAACCGAACCACCGCGCGGCAAAGCCGCAACCGACTCACCGCACCGCAACTGTCCAACTTGACTCGCCGCCCTCTTGGGTTTACAAGCAATATTATGCAGACTGACATCATCAATCATGCCGATAAAATTTCAGGGCTGTGCCGGAAATTCGGCGTGGTGCGCTTGGATGTGTTCGGCTCCGCAGCGAGAAGTGATTTCGACCCAGTCTCCAGCGATATCGATCTGATTGCTTCCTTCGCAAGAACAAGCGAACCCGGCTATGCCGACCGTTATCTCGATTTCGCTGAGGCATTGGAAGCCCTCTTCGGGCGAAAAGTCGATCTTCTAACGCCAGGTGCGATACGCAACCCCAGTTTTGCCGAGAAGATCAAGCGTGAATCCGTTCCGATCTATGAGTCCAAGGATTATCAAGCGGCTTGAGGATGCCATCGAGGCCTGCGAACGTGTGCAAGGGTTCCTGAAGAACATTCCCATCGATACGTTCCTCGGTTCTGAGCTCCTGCGCTCAGCAGTGGAGCGACAATTGGAAATCATCGGCGAAGCATTGAATGCCGCCTCAAAAGCAGATGAATCATTGGTGAATACCATTCCCGATCTGCCACGGATCGTAGGCCTACGCAACAGGCTCATTCACGGCTATGACTCTGTGGATGCGGAAATCATCTGGGATGTTGTCAAACACAATGTCCCAATACTTGTGAGACAGTTGAAACGTGGCCTGGCTTGATCACTGGAGCAATTTCCAAGCTTCCCGTAATCCCATCTCTTACAAATCATAAGCCAAGATTCTTTAATTCAAACTGCGGAAAGCCACGCGCGCAGCTCCCTCCCCTACCATAACCCTCCAACTTTCGACCTCCGACCTCCGACCTCCGACCTTCCTGCCTTCCTCATTAAGAACTCTTATTTCTAAACATGATCCGAATTCCCCTGCGTGGCGCCACGGCGATCAAACTAGGGGAAATTAAACCGCGAATGAACGCGAATGAACACGAATTTTAAGAGGTAATGAAAATAGTGGGTGAGCTGAATCGAAATCATTTAATCCTAAAGAGGAAAATGAACCACAATGGGAGCAAAGCCCCGGCAGGCCGGGGTAAACGGACATGGACGAACACAAATTTAAATCCTTTCGTCAAATAAACGCGGATAAACACTGATGCTAAGAGGATTAGCAAGAATTCTTCATTCACCT
>CAMCYT010000232.1 GCA_945885485.1 Prosthecobacter debontii | reverse complement strand
GCGTAGACCGAACCACCATCTCACCGCTAAGGTGATAATAATGGGACGAAGCGCTATGAGAATGAGGAGGCGTGGCACGAGTGAGAGGTATAATTATTTTGGGAGTTGATTAATGAAATCGGTCATCGAGTCCATAATTTGATCGGCTGCGTTGTAGAACAGATCGTTGTGTCCGGAGTTTTCAATAGGAACGAATAATTTATTAGAAGCTGGAGAATTTTGATAGATTTCTTGGCCGTGCGAGTAGGGGATGACTTCGTCCATATCACCGTGAATAACGAGGAGTGGAGTATTGATATTAGAGATGCGTTTGTAGTTCGGGAAAAGATCGCCGGGGAAGATGGGGTATCCGAAAGCGACGGTATAGGCGGATTTCAGAGGAGAGATGAGGATGAGTCCTGCGGGCTTGGTGTGGGATGTAAGCCAGACAGAGGGGCCGCTGCCGATGGAACGACCGACGATAACGATAGAGGAAGGAGGAATGCCGGATTTGATGGCGTAATCCCATGCCGCTTGAATGGAGTTCTGGGTGGATGTTTCGGTAGATCTTCCCGGACTTAGGCCATAGCTGGGGTAGTCGTAGGCAATGACACCGTAACCACGGTCATGCAATGCTTGGAAAATTTCCATATTATGACCGATGTCTTCAGCGTTGCCGTGACTGTAGATGAGAGTGGGTGCGTTTGGTGGGGCTTTGAGGTGGATCGCTGCGATAGTCGATGCTCCTTTGGAATTGATTTTGGTGAAGCCTTTGATGCTTTCAGAATAGGAAGGTGCAGGTGGCATAAAGATTATGCGATCGGCGCAAGATACGGCGGCAATGCAAAGCAGGACGTAAATCGATCCGAGGGAGATGAACGGGCGTTTCCAGTTCCATGTTCCGATTAATATGCGTTTCCAGTTCATTGAAGGTGAGTGAGGTGTGGATTTAGGGTTTCCGAATCTTTAAATTAAAAATCACATATCAACAATCATCAATCGTCAATAAGTCTAAGCTTGTAAGAGGTAAGTGGGCCGTTAGATCTTTCGGTTTTATTGACGATTGATGAATGACGATTTTTAATTTTTGATTTTTTGGATAGCTACGGCCATGGATGCCTTGGGTAGCGGCCGGCGAGTTCTTTTTTCATTTTGGGGTAACCGTTTTGCCAGAAGTTGGGGATGTCTTTGGTCATTTGCCAAGGGCGTTGATTGGGGGCGAGGATATGGACGAGTAAAGGGATGCGGTTAGCGGCGATGGTTGGGGTGGTTTTGGTGCCGACGAGTTGGGCGAGTTTGGCGGAGAAAAACGGATCGTTTTCCGAGGAATAGGTGATTTTTGCGGAGTGACCAGAAGGGAGGTGAATGCGTTCTGGGCAATGGGTGTCGAGCAGATGGCGTTGGTGAGATGATAGCCAATCGTTGAGGACATGCCAGACGGCAGCGTCTTTGATTTCTTTGTAGCTGACCGAGCCGTGGCAGATTTGTGAAATAGCGGCGATGCGATCTTCTTCGGTCCATGTCGGTAAACCGAGTTCTGGCATCCATTTGGAAATGCAGGTGAGGCGTTGGGTGAATTGTTCAACCTGTGCGTCCCAGTTTTTCAATACCAGTTCACCAGACAGGACGCGTTTTGCGAGGAGTTCGGCTGCGGCATCAAGCGGAACATCGTGATCGGATTCTTTGGATTCGAGTGCGAGGTCGCGGAATTTTTTCTGTTGGAGACGTACAACTCTTCGACGGGTTTCATCGTAGTTCGCGCTGTCGATGGTTTGGATTTCATCGGGAAAAAGTTCATCGAGCCATGTGAGTTCGATGGAAGTTGCAAGGCGAAGGTGGGTGATGATTTCCCGAGCTTCGACTTCGGTGATCTCGCAGGCGACGAAGGAGGTTGCGTGTCGGGCGCAGGAAATGTCATCGAGTTTTCCCCGGCGATTTCCGACGAGGCGGCAAGCGAGATTGCCTTGGGAAATCCTGACGGCGAGTTGATCTGAAAAGGCGGCGAGGACGGATTTTGCGACGGCTTCACGGTGAGCATGGAAGTCGATGTTTCGCGAAGCAGATTTTGGAAATAAATCTAACAAACGATCAAAAATCTGCGCCGTGTCTTTTGAGCCGCGAGCATGAATTCCGAGATCGGCTAGGCGGCGGGGGTCGAAGTTCATCGACTCGGCGGATTGGAACGCGCGGTATTCACCAGCGAAGTCGGTGGGATCATCTGGTAGGATGAAATCTTTGCGGCCGGTGGCTTGGTTGCCTTTTGCGAAAATGCCCTCGCCTTGGACGACTGCGGCGATGAAGGCGGTTTCCGCGAGGCAATCATGATGCAGGCCGGCGAGTAGCAGGCGGGCGAAGCGGGGTTCGAGCGGGATCGTGGCCATTTCCCGACCGATGTCGGTGATCGCTCCATGGTCATCGATAGCGTGGAGATCGTGCAGCAGTTGATTGGCGTTTTGGAGAGCGGTGGCGGTTGGTGGATCGAGCCAACGGAATGTTTCGGGTTTGTGGGTTCCGGAGGCTTTGAGAAGAAGGATGGCTTCTGATAGATCGATGTGATGGATTTCCGGAATTTCGAAAGGATCGCGGCGAGCGTGGTCTGTGGTGGACCAGAGTCGCAGGCATCTGCCCGGTGCAGTTCGTCCTGCACGGCCTGCGCGTTGATCGGCGGCGGCGCGGGAAATTTTTCGAATATGCAGGGTGTTGATGCAGCGACGGGGATCGAAGTGTGAAGTGCGGGCTGTGCCAGAATCGATGACTGTACGGACGCCAGGGATGGTGAGGGAGGTTTCCGCAACGTTGGTGGAGACGATGATTTTTGGTTTGTTAGATTGGCGTATTGCTTTTTCCTGATCGGCGGGAGGTAGGGCGGAATAGAGAGGGAATATGTCGTAGGATTTGGCAGCGGGGAGGTGTTCGAGGAGTTCGATGGTGCGGCGAATCTCGTGAGTTCCCGGTAGAAAGATCAGGATGTTGCCGGGATCGGGGAGGGTGAGCGCATCGCGGGTGAGCGTAGCGATTTGTTCCCAGATCGGAATTTCACGGGGCGGGCCAGCTTGGCGGTGATTTTCTGGTGGTCGTTGTGGACGATGTAGGATTTCGACGGGAAACGTGCGGCCACCGGCGCTAAGTTGGGTGACGGGCGCCATAAACGTTGCTAGGTTGTCGGTTTCGAGAGTCGCCGACATGACGATGAGGCGGAGATCGGGGCGCTCATTTTCCTGAAGATTCAAGCAGCGCCCGAGGGCGATATCGACGGCTAGACGGCGTTCGTGGAATTCATCGAAAATGACTGTGGAAATGCCATCGAGTGTGGGATTGTCCTGAAGGATGCGTTGAAATACCCCATCTGTTAGATAAAGGATTTTTGTATCATGGCCGTAGCGGGTATCGAAGCGGACCGCGTAGCCAGTTTCTTTACCGAGGGGAGTGTTACGGTTTTGAGCGACGAAACCGGCGAGGAGTCGTGCGGCCATGCGGCGGGGTTCGATGACGATGATGCGTCCGGTGATTTCAGGAAGATTCGCGACCATGCCAGGAACCTCGGTTGATTTTCCGGAGCCTGTCGGGGCGGTCAGCAGAATGCGTTGATTGCCCGATAAAGCCGTTCGGATGGAATCGGCGATTTCGTGGATGGGCAGTTTCACGTCGGACACGCGGGAGAGATATCGGAAGAGCGGCGGTTGATAAACCTCAATCGCTCTAATAAATCCACAGATATTTCATTATGGGTGGGGAAGTTAAAACTAGGTGGTGATATAGATGAGGATTTAGGGGGTGCGTAGATGGATTTGATGGGTTAAGAAGTTATTGATGAAGGCGCTGGAACTGAATGATTTGGAATTAGTTAGGCTGATTGGTTCAGGTGAGAGTGGTAAAGTTTATTTGGCTAAAGATAAGCAGGGCGAGAAGTTCGCGGTAAAAGTTTTTGAGGGGATGTCAATTCATCGTGCTTTGCTCGCGAAGGCGCTGGGTCGACTGGAGGAAGGGTCGTGGCCCGAGGGTGTGCTGAGGCCGGGAAAGATGGATTTGAATGAGAGGCCGGCGTTTGCTGTTATGCCATATTTCGGAGATGACGATTTGGTGGATGGAAAAAAGCGTCTGTGGAATCTTCAATATCGATTGGAAGCTCATCCCGGTGATGATACATGGAATCTGATCCGGGACATTGCAGATGCAATGGCGGAAATGCATCGCAAGCGGGTGGTGCATGGAAATTTGAAACCAGGAA
>CAMCYT010000231.1 GCA_945885485.1 Prosthecobacter debontii | reverse complement strand
ACGATTGTTGATTTTGGATTTTTGAATGAAGAAAAAGAAGAGGGAAGAGCTTAAACGTCAGATCAAAAATCAACAATTGTCATTCAACAAAGCAGAGTGAGCACTAGCGTGCTTCAGAAAAAAACGAAGTCCTGACCACTTTGACGGAGTGTAACGGAGTCAATCGTCAATCGAATCTATTTCTTGAAGTTACTCTTGTTCTCTCAAAAGCTCAATAAAAAGTGTCTCGACCTTATTTCGCGCCCACGGAGTTTTCCTGAGAAATGTTAGAGTGGATTTGATCGATGGATCAGTGGCGAAGCAGCGAATCTTAATGCGATCCGAGAGCTCATCCCAGCCGTATTCCTCAACGAGACGCTCGACGATGATTTGCAGGGTGTAACCGTGCAGAGGATCATTTGGATGGGAATTCATGATTAAGGAAGTTCCCGGATTTTAAAATTACGAAAACGGATAGGGGAGCCTTCGGATTCTAGGCAGAGATATCCGGTGTTGGGTGAAGCGTTGTTTCCTCCGGAGACTTCGACTCCATTCACCCACAGGCGGATCTCGCCATTGATCGCACGAATATAGTAATGGTTCCATTCACCGGAGGGCTTGGTGGTTTCTGCGGTTGGAAAACTCCTCGTGCCATCGGGTGATATCGGGGGGAAAGGTTTGATTTTGGCTTTGCCCACTGGAAAGACATCGCCGTGACAGGTGAACCAATCGCTTTTTTTGCCTGAAGATTTTTCGTATTGGGACTTATATTCGAGATCGAGGATTTGGACTTCGATGCCTTCTTTGGGAAGACCCGGAGCTTTTAGTGCATCCAAGGATTCTTTGCTGGTCCAGACGAAAATTCCTGAGTTGCCCGCAGGTTTTTCATGCATCCACTCAACGCGGAGTTCGAAGTTCGTGAAGGATTTCTCGGTGCGGATCACGCTGACAGGTTGGCCCGTGCATGCGATCTCGGCTTTTGTGTCATCGAATGTCCATGTGTCTGGATTGCTGTTTACAGTTGCGAAATCCGCTTTCTGTAAGGCGCGCCAACCGACTTCGTTGCCGGTGATTTTTGGGGAAAGTTCTTCGGCGATAACTATGTTAGATCCTTGAACGAGGATAGCGGAGATGAGGAGATTTTTGATAAACATAGAGGGAACCCTAGACAATCATTCCGTGAGGGCGAGGAAATCTTCGATTTCACGCGAGGGATCGTTAGAACGCATCAGCGTTTCACCAATCAACAAGGCATTCGCTCCAGCTCGCAAGGCGCGCAGGGCGTCGTCGTGGGTTTTGATGCCACTTTCGGAAACGAGGATCACATCGTCTGGAACTTCTTCGGCGAGACGTTCGGTGGTCGCCATGTCGATCTCAAAGGTTTTCAGATTGCGGTTGTTGATCCCGATCAAATCCGCGCCCAGCTCAAGAGCGCGTTCCATTTCGTGAAGATCGTGAACCTCGACCAAAACATCGAGTTGGAAGGATTTCGCCTCATCGTAAAGGCGTCTGAGCAGCGAATCATCAAGCGCGGCGACGATGAGCAGAATCGCATCCGCGCCAGCGATCACCGCTTCGTGGATCTGCGTTTCGTGGATGGTGAAATCTTTACGCAACAAGGGGATGGGGGAAAACTCGGAGATTTTTGATAGATAACCCAATGACCCTTGGAAATATTTTTCATCAGTCAGGATCGAAAGGCAGGAAGCACCACCATCGATATACAGCCCGGCTTGGCGGATGGGGTCGAAATTTGGATCGATCAAGCCAACGGATGGAGAGGCTTTTTTGACTTCGGCGATCAAGGCAAGGTGATTAGGACCGCGATCTAGGGCTGCGCGAAAGCCTCGAAATTCGTTTCGTTGCAGGGCCGCAGCACGCAGGTGACCGGCGCGAGGCAGTAGGGCTTCGACTTCTTGATGCTTGGTGGCGATGATTTGGGCGAGTTTGTCTGTCATAAAACCTGTTGGGTATGGGTAAAGCCGCGATAGCCATGTGCGAAGGAAATTTTTTGATAATTTCTCTAAAATTCTCTTGATCGCGCACGTCGGTAGGGTAACAACTCCGCACACGCGTTATGCAACGCGGGCGTAGCTCAGTGGTAGAGCGCCACCTTGCCAAGGTGGATGTCGTGAGTTCGAATCTCATCGCCCGCTCCATTCTTCGCTTCAGTTCCTGAAGCTACGAATGGCAAGCCATCCCGAAGTTTTAGGAATGGCCTTATTGATCTTTGTAAGCTGATAAGCATTCCCTTTGAAGCTTTATACGAAGAAGGGCGGGTTTTTTATTTGCCTGAATGGCCGTGCCGGATGAATCTTCGCGTATATGTTTTTATGGTCAAAACTTGCAGGGGAACGTTGGGTCGATGCTTGGGAAGAGCGATTCTCGGGAAATCCGAATTTCGTATTGGAATACATCAAAGGCGGGAAATCTGTGCGTTTGCAGGTTTATTGCCAGAATCTAAAAGAAGCTGAAGGGATCAAAAAGCTATTCGGTGGATCGATTCGTAAAGTGAAGGATGCTGAGTGGAATAAGACTCCCGAACTCCCCAAACCTCTCAAAATCCGCGATGTCTTTCTCGTTTCCGCGGAGTCCGAACCTAAAAAAATCAAAGAATTATGCCTCAAACATCCCACGCGTGAGGTGATCGTCATCCCGCCGGAAATGGCTTTCGGTACCGGAGATCACGCTACGACCTCCACTTGCCTTCGGTTTCTGGTCGATATCTCCCGTGAGCGGAAAGACCAATCATGGAGCGTCGCAGATCTAGGAACCGGCACCGGGTTACTAGCGATTGCTGCCAGAAAGCTCGGCGCGACCGAGGTTTGGGGCTGCGATTTCGATCCCTTCGCCGTCAATGTCGCGAAGAGAAATGCGGAACGCAACGGCACCCCGGAGATCGTCATGAAAGATCAGGATGTCCTGAAATGGAAACCTCGTAAAAGCGGTTACAACGTCGTCACCGCAAATCTTTTTTCCACGGTTCTGATCGAAGCCTGGCCAGTGATCGCGAAATCCCTTGCCAAAGGCGGAGACCTCGTCGTCTCTGGAATCCTCGCAACTCAAGCCTGGGACGTGTTCGAAACCGCTGCAAAAAACGGCTTGGGATTCTCCAAAATTATCAAAAAAGGCAAATGGGTTACTGCCAGAGGCGGATGGTTCGATGATCTAGCTGCCGAGTAGCCCCGACGAGTCGGGGGTCGCCGTGGTAATGAAGCGTTTTAAGGATTCAACATAAGCATTTAAACATGAGTCAAACACCATCAGATTGGGAGAGCAGCAAAAGCATCGCGAAAAGCATGCTGCGCGATCGTGGTTATCGCCGGAAAATTCTAACTTTTTGGTTATTGTTCGTGTTGGCATGGATCGCCATCGGTCAATGGGTGATCAACGATTGGCTTGCAGGAAACGCGATACGCTTCCTAGTCTGGTGGGCTGCTTCAGCGATTCACGCCAGCATTCTGATCATACTCGCGCTCAATGATGCGCTATCGGTAATTCGCGAGGAGAGGGAGAAAAGGAAACTATAAAAACTCCGTACGGATCGCAGCGTTTAGATCGTGTGCGTTTTGTACCGGATGACTTGATCCGATGAATACAGGTTTCTCTGATTCAGGGACATCGTCTCTTCCATGAGAGCCTTTTACAAGTGTCGCGTCTAGCGGGATCACGTCTAACAGTCCGCGTATACCGAGTTTCTTTTTCAGCAAGAATTTCGCAATTTTCAGCTTCGGACAAGAGATCTCTGGATCGATAAAAAGCTCACAAGGATCGTATCCAGGTTTGCGATGGATATCGATGGTGCGGGCGAAATCGGGCGCGAGGGTATCGTCTTTCCAGAAATAATAGGTAAACCAGGCGTTTGGCTTGGCGATGGCGATGAGGTCACCTGCGCGTTCGTGATTGCGATCGCGGATTTCATCGATGCCTGAGGTTTTTTCTAACAACTCACGGACTTCGTTTTGAATCGATGGATCGTTGATGTAAATGTGGGCGATCTGGTGATCCGCCACTGTGAACGCTTTGCAGCCTCCGTAGTCGAGAGTTTCTCTGCCGAGTTCGTTTTTGATCGATAGCCATCCTTTTTCGCGAAACAGGCGATTTAGGTGGATGGGTTGATCAACGGGAGAGATGCCGTATTCGGAAAGGAGCAGGACGCGGATGTTGCGGGATTCGTAGAAGGAGATGAGATCGGTGACCACGCGATCGATGTTGCGAACTTCGGTCGGGATGTTTGTAGCGGAC
>CAMCYT010000230.1 GCA_945885485.1 Prosthecobacter debontii | reverse complement strand
TATAGAAATGCCGGTATCATGGTGCATTCTCTCATTTGAGGTTAATGCGATGATTTGAGAGGGCTTTTTTTGACAAGGAGGGAGGAGGCTAAGGAGGGGAGGAGTTTTGGTTCGAAGTTTGGAGTTTGGGCTTTACCTGAGGGTGGGGTGGGTTAGACAAGTCCTGCCTGACTCATAGGCGAACATAACATTTTTTCGATATGGATATTCAAATTGCGACACTTTGTGACTTTGCGGCCGACTACAACGGTAAGCTGGTGATTTCTGGGACCTTCGACACTTTGGCAGCAAGGGCATTACCAGTGGTGCATCCATCATGTGCATTAGCGATGCGTTTTTGTTTCACGCAGGAAGATATGGGGAGGCATAAGCTTTCGATCACGATCATCAATGAGGATGGTGAGGCATTGGATCCTGAAAACATGCCGATTGAGCCGGAATTTGACGTCAATATGCCAAAAGATGCTCCGTTCAACACGCGTAATATGGTGATGAATTTACAGGGACTTCGGTTCAATGAAAGCGGGATTTACTCGATAGACATTAGTTATGATGGAGAGTTGATGATGCGTTTGCCATTGCGGGTTGTGAAAGTGAATGCGGAAGTTTGATCAAGATGAAAAGGCGATACACATGCGCTCTGATCACCGGAGCCTCAGCAGGCTTGGGTGAGGAATTTGTGAAACAGCTGTTAGGCCATGTGGATCAGTTTGTTTTGGTGGCGCGTCGTTTAGATCGACTTGAGCGCACGGCGGCTGAAATCCGGAAATCGCATCCCGACACCAAGGTGATGGTGATTGCGACGGATATTTCGAATTCCGAGGAACGTGTTTTGTTAGGAAAAAAAGTGGCGGACGCTGGATTGGTTCCGGATCTTTTGATCAACAATGCGGGCTTGGGAGATTATGGTGAATTTGTGACTGCGGAGTGGCGGGCGATCGATCAGATGCTTCGGGTGAACATCGATGCACTCACGCATCTAACACATTTGTTTGCGCCATGTATGGCGAATCAAAAACGCGGATGGATTTTGAATGTGTCATCTTTGGCAAGTACGCTGGCGATCCCAGACTTCGGGGTTTATGCGGCGACGAAAGCGTATGTGAGTAGTTTCGGCGAAGCCTTGCGGATCGAGTTAAAAGGCTCTGGAGTGGAAGTGATGTCGTTGTGTCCGGGGCCGGTGAAAACCGAGTTTGGAGAAGTCGCGAGACGTGAAGGTGCATCCTCGGGCATGCCGCCAACGCGGAAGTTTTTCTATGTGAGTAAGCAACAGGTCGTCGCTGAGGCTTTGAGTGGGTTAGAAAAAGGCAGGGCTCGCGTGTTTCCGGGACTACAAACTGCGATTGCTGGATGGTTTATAGGGTCGTTGCCGCTGTTCGTGATGAGGTTGATCATGCGGAATCGACCGCGGCGCTGAGACAATCAAGTAAGGGAAAATTAAAACCACGGAATGCACGGAGTATACGGAATGGTGGCTTCCGCAATTTTCTGTCGGATTCCATTCCAAATCTTCATTCCGTGTACTCCGTGCATTCCGTGGTTAAATTTCTTCATATTTCTGTCTGATGTCTTCTCATCATTAATCATAGATATTTCTCCGTATTCTCCCTTTTAGCCCGAAATCCAATTTTATTAACCACGTAAGGCTCTAGCTCTTGATATAACCGGCCGCGGCGCTGAAGGTTTTTATCTTCACAAAAAACCTGAGAGCGGTAAGTTCTTGTTGTGCCTCGGAAAATTGGTATTGCGGTTGTTGGGTTGCTGTTCGTTGGAGGAATCGGTTGCTCGCCTGTGCCTTCTTCTAGGCCGTCACCTGCACCAGGAAATAAAATTTCCACATCAGCTCTGACGCGTGAGGTGAGGTTGAAAGTGGATATGGTTCCGCGCGGCACGCATGGCCGGCGGGTGGTTCGTCCAATGAATCCTCGTTACATCACGATCCACAGTACGCAGAATTATTCGGCGGGAGCGGAGAAACATTCATTGGCACTGAAGCGAGGCGCGCTGCGTGCACCGAAGCGACCCGGTGGAAATCGGATCGGTTATTTGATTTGGCATTTCACGGTGGATCAGGGATTAGCGATCCAGCACATGCCGACTTCCGAGCAGGGAGAGCACGCGGATTTTGATGGTCCGGGAAATCGGTATTCGATCGGCATCGAAATGTGTGAGGAGAGTGGTTCGAACAAGCAGGCGACGGTTGAGCGGACTGCGAAGCTTACAGCGATCTTGATGAAGAAGCATGGGATTCCGCTGAAAAACGTGGTTCCGCATTATCATTGGCCGCGCAGAGGGACGAATATGTTGCATAAGAATTGCCCGCATTTCCTGATGGATGGCGGCAAGCCGGGTAAGAAGTGGCGCTGGTTTCAGGGTCGGGTGAATTATTATTATCAGCGACTTGAGTGATATGGGCCAAGAGCGTGGTTCACATGGAAGTCCGATCAATGATCAAACGGTGCTTGAGCCGGATGTGCATTATGTCTGTCAACGCTGTAACGCATGCTGTAAATGGCCGGGAGATGTCCGGATTGAAGATTCCGATGTCGCGGCGATTTCGGCGTTTTTAGAGATGGAAGAGGCAGAATTTGTCGCAAAATACACAAGGCTGCGTTCGAATCGCCAGGGGCTTTCGATTATTGAAAAGCCGAATCATGAGTGCAGTATGCTGGAGGAAGGCGGGTGCCGGATACATGCGGTGAAACCTGCCCAATGTTCAGGTTTTCCAAATACGTGGAATTTCCCGGGTTGGCACGAGGTCTGCGAAGCGCTGCCCGTGCCGGTGAGGAATTTGTCACAAAGTGATGGATTTTCTTGATAGGAGACGCCTACACCTGAAGAGTATGTGTGAAACTGCGCTGATGTCTTAGATTTTGCTTTAACCATGGCCAAGAAACCGAAATCCACGAACCCAAGAATCCTAATTGTCACGCCGGAGATCACCTATCTACCGGCTGGAATGGGAAACATGGCGCAGCGGATGTCGGCGAAAGCGGGCGGTTTGGCGGATGTTTCGGCGTCTTTGGTCTCGGCCTTGTTCAATCTCGGTGCGGACGTGCATGTGGCGATGCCGAATTATCGGAAGCTCTTTCAGGGCGATGTTTTCAATCTGCATGAGAAGGAATTGAAAAAATACCATGAGGTTTTGCCTGAGGATCACATCCATCTCGCGGAAGACAGGATTTTTTATTATCGAGATAGAGTTTACAGTAGTCATTCGGATGAGGCGATGCGGATTGCCTTGGTGTTTCAGCGGGAGGTGATCAATCACATCGTCCCGAAAGCGCGCCCTGATTTGATTCATTGCAATGACTGGATGACAGCGCTGATTCCAGCGATGGCGAAACGCCGTGGGATTAAAAGTTTGTTCACCGTGCACAATATCCACACGCGTCAGGCGAGTCTCTCACAAACGGAGGATACCGGAATCGATGCTGCAGAATTTTGGATGAATCTGTATTTCTCGGGTAATCCGGTGAGTTATGATCATGCCCGCTCGCAGGTTCCGATCGATTTGTTGACCTCAGGAATTTTTGCTTCGCATTTCATCAACACAGTCAGCCCGCGTTTCCTCTGGGAGATTGTGGAAGGTTGGCATTCAGTGGTGCCGTGGTCTGTTAGGCAGGAGATCCGGAACAAGTATTATGCGGGTTGCGCATCGGGAATTTTGAATGCGCCGGATCCATCTTATGATCCATCGACCGATGATTCCTTGGTGCGAAGATTTGGTGCAGATGATTTCTTTGAAGGGAAGCGTGCAAACAAGCTCGCGTTGCAGCACGAGCTAGGGTTAGATCAAAATCCTGATGCGCCGATGTTTTTCTGGCCATCGCGTTTGGATCCGGTTCAGAAAGGTCCGCAAATGGTGACGGATATTTTGGTTAAGATGGTTTCCGATTACTGGCACACGGGATTGCAGATCGCGGTGGTAGCGAACGGTCCGCACGAGGTTTATTTTAAAAAGATCATCAAGGATTTTAATCTTGGGAATCGGGTGGCGATTGTGGATTTTGATGAGCGTTTGTCGCGTTTGGGTTATGCGGGATCGGATTTCATGTTGATGCCTTCGTTGTTTGAACCGTGCGGATTGCCGCAGATGACCGCTCCTCTTTATGGATCGTTGCCAGTTGTTCATGGAACAGGTGGTCTTTATGATACGATACGCCCGATCGATGTTCATCATTCAACGGGCAATGGATTCCGTTTTGATCATTATGATGCGAGCGCGTTGCGTTGGGCGGTTGATCAAGCCATGGAGTTTTATGGATTGCCGCA
>CAMCYT010000229.1 GCA_945885485.1 Prosthecobacter debontii | reverse complement strand
GTTTGTGTAGGAAAGCCATGAGCTCCGGGAGATCGGCTTCGGAAAAGTTGTCGGCGCGGAGGCGTGCGTTGAATTTGGGAAGACCGAAGTAAATGGCATCGGCGCCAGCGGCGACAGCAGCGCGGGCGCAATCCCAGTTTCCAGCGGGTGAGAGGAGTTCGGTCATGTGTGATGGAGGATAAAAGAAATTTCAGGTATTCGCAACCATTGCGCGAAGATGGGGTATTTGCCTTCGAAAAGGGTTTCTACCTTAAGAAAGGCGAAAGAAAGCCGGAGTATTCAGGAGGCAAGGCACTTGTTACATGTGCAGGGTTTATCGAAGGAAATATTGAAGATTGTGCTCAGTATGTGGATTTGGGATATGAAGTAGTTGATTGAGAAATCTGATCACGCGTGTATTCAAAGCAGTTATCACTTACACAATACAGAACATGGTCAGACACATTGCATTACTTCAGTTTAAAACGGAGATCACCCAGGAGAAGATTGACGAATGTTTCGTCGCACTTCAGGGCATGATGGGACGGATTCCAGGGATTGTGGGATTTGAGCACGGTCCATACGAGAGTCCTGAAGGGTTGAACGAAGGGTTAACGCATGGTTTCATCATGACGTTTGATAGCCCAGAAAGCCGTAATGCTTATTTACCGCATCCGATCCATGAAGAGGTGAAAGATATCGTAGTGCCATGTTTGGAGCGGGTTGTGGTTTTTGACTTTAATTTACTATGAAATATTTACTGATCAGCTTGTTGGGTGTGGGCATGTTGCATGCTGGCCCTGTAGCGTTGTTTGATGGAAAGACGCTCACGGGATGGGTGTGTCCTAAAGACGAGGAAAAATTTTGGAAAGTCCAAGATGGAATGATCACAGGAGGATCACTTGAGGAGAAAGTTCCGCGTAATCTTTTTCTGTCATCGGCGAAGTCTTACGAAAACTTTGATCTGACGTATAAGCTGCGTTTGGTGAAAGGTGAGGGCTTTCAAAACTCTGGGATGCAGATTCGCAGTGCAATGGAAAAAGTAAGTTCGATGAAAGGCTATCAGGTTGATGGCGGAATTGGATATTGGGGTGATTTGTATGATGAACATCGCAGGGCGAAACTTTCAGGAGCTATAGATCCTGCGGCGTTGAAGGCGGTGGCGAAGGATTGGGATTGGAATGAATATCGCGTGATATGTGAAGGGACTCGAATCCAGGTTTGGATCAATGGTGTTCAGGTCACGGATTTCACGGAAAAGGACAATACGATCCCTGCCGATGGAGTGATTGGATTGCAGGCGCACAGCGGCGGAAAATTTTTGGTGCAGATCAAAGATGTGATGATGAATGAACTGGCTCCAACGCCAAACTCGGCGAAGTGGGGGGATGTCAAAGAGACAGCCAATCCTGCACCGGCTAAGCCGGTTGCTGCAAAAAACCAAGCGCCTGCTGGAGCGCTTTCACCAGAAGAGGAACTCAAGAAATTTATTGTACCCGAAGGATATTCAGTGGAGTTGGTTTCTTCTGAAAAGCAGGGCACTGAGAAACCCGTTACTGTAGCCTGGGATAGGCACGGCAAGATGTGGTCGATGACCGCCACCGAGTATCCGCTGGATGCGAATGAAAACAAGGAGGCGGCTGAAGCGCTTTACGCAGCGGGCGGAAATGATCGCATTCTAGTTTTCGATGAACCTAATTCTAAGGGAGTGCAGACGCCGCGCGTGTTCGCGGAGGGGCTTGTTATTCCGCTTGGAATTCTTCCGATGAAGGATGGCGTTTTGGCTCAGTATGGCACGCAAATACGGCGTTACATTGATGATAACAAAGATGGTAAATCGGATCGCTTTGAAGTCGTGCTAGAGGGATTTGGAGTACAGGACTCGCATCTTTTTGTGCACCAATTCGAACGCACACCAGGTGGTTGGATTCATCTTGCGCAGGGAGCTTTCAATTCCTCGACGGTGCGTCGGCCTGGTGGATTGAAATTCGATGACGGAGTCGAAAGCGTGACGTTTAATAACTGCAAGCTGGGTCGGTTCAAGCCAGGCGGCTCACTTTTTGAGGCACAAACGGGAGGGCCTAACAATATTTGGGGTTTGGTGATTTCACGAACGGGTGAGACATATATCCAAGAGGCGAATGACAATGGACATCCAGTGGCGGAGTTTGTTTCTGGATCGCATTACCCAACGCCATTTGGACCGAAAATGAGAGAAGACGCACCGATCCAACCGCCATCTTTGAAAGATAGAATGGGTGGAACTGGGCTCAGCGGGCTAGCCTTGGCTGAGGATGAAGGTTCGCCGTTTGCGAAGAACCATGGAGAGAAACAGGTGTTTTACATTCCGAATCCGATCACATCGAAAATTCAGATCGTAACGATGACCCGCGATGCGAAAGGGTATCCGATTTACGAAAAAGGCGCAGATTTCATGGTGACCGATGATAAGAATTTCCGCCCGATCGCCGCGCACTTCGGACCTGATGGTTGTTTGTATGTGGTGGATTGGTACAACAAAATCATTTCGCACAACGAGGTCGCGAGAGCGCATCCGGATCGTGATAAAATCAGCGGTAGGATTTGGAGGATACGTCACAAAGACCAAGCGGTTGCGCCACGAGTCGATTTGGCGAAGCTCGATGGTAAGCAGTTGTTATCGCAACTCGGCGGACCGAATGCCCGGACAGCTGCGATGGCATGGCATGAGATTGTGGACCGTGAGGAAACGAAATTAGTGCCTGATTTAAATAAAATTCTGAATGATACGAAGTTATCGGATGCGAAGCGTCTCGCTGCGTTGTGGGCGTTGGAAGGTTTGAAAGCACTCACGCCAGATTTGTTAGTGAGTATATCGAAATTTCCTCAAGCAACTTTCCGCCATGAAGCTGCACGTATTGCCGGGGAGTGGTCACTTGCTGAAGTGGATTTTCTGAAAGTAATGGAGGCATTGAAAGATGATCCTCATTTCCGAGTTCGTGCAATGGTAATCAATTCAGTCCGTCTGCATCGTGAAGCGACACCGGCGATCGTGGCAATTGCTGCGGGTTACGCAAAAGCGCCGCTGCAAGGTAAAGGGCGTGAGGTGTATGATCGCGAGTTTGAAAGATACTTGGTTCGCTGGGCGATGTCTACGCATCCGGAGCAGACACAAAAAATGATGTCCGAAATGAATTTGCCTGATGAGGCGGCAGCGCTCGCGGCACGTGCATTCGAGGGTGAAGCAGCAGCGGTGATGTTGTTAAAGAATTTGGAAAAGATGAAGAGAACTCCTACGACGCAGGAGCTTGGATTGATTGCGAAGCATATTAAAAATCCAAAGATTCTTGAAGCTTTGAAAAATTTTCTCGGATCAAAGACGGAGCGTCAATTGGTATTGAGCTCGTTACTTCAAGTAGATGCTTCCGTTGCTGCTATTCCAGATTTTGCGGCGGCGGTCGGTGATTCTTGTGTAGCTTTGTTAGAAGATGCTAGAAACCCCACTAACGAACGCTTGGTCGTGGATTTGACTCGTCGCTTTCGAATTTCAAAGCTGGGCGCGGAGGTTCGTGCTTGGACATTTACTGAATCAAGAATACCCGCCGATCTCGCGGTCGGCCTAGCGACCTTACGTGAAATCAATTTGCTAAAAGCAGAAGATTGCCAAGGGCTCATGGATCATGCGGATGACAAGGTGCGACGCGAGGCGGTTATGAGTTTTGCATCGCTACCAGATCCATCAGTCATCGATGTTTTTTCGAAGCGTTGGGCTACACTTCCGGGTGCTTTCAAATCAATTGCACGCGATGGAATGACATCGAATAAAGTTCAAGCAGAAGTATTTACGAAGGCATTGATTGCGGGGAAATTTGGAGTGGTCGATGCTTCGTCGTTAGAAAAAGTCTTGGCGGTTTTAGGGCAGGAGCATCCGACTGTGATTGCATTGCTTGAATCGCAAGAAGGATTAATGAAAAAAGTGATCCGTTTGAGTGGTGGTCCAAAGGATAGGCTTCTTACAAATGTTACTTTGAGTGGTGCGTTTACCGTTGAAACCTGGATTAATCTCAATGAAGGAGTTGGTGCGGAAGATGGTCTGTTGGGGCGTAGTGGCGGAGCGGATTTCAATTTCTTTGATGGTAAACTTCGAGTTTACGGAGGACCAGATGTGGGAGATCTGATCGCGACTAACAGAAAGATCAAGGCTGGTGAATGGATACATTGTGCGATCACGCGGGATACAGAAGGTAGGTTTAAAATTTATCTGGATGGTGAGGCAGTTGCCACAGAAGGGAAATCTAGTGTGGCAACATTTACTGACCTGAATTTCGGTGAGACTACAGCCAAAGATGGATCTGGTGCGATGTATGATGAGTATCG
>CAMCYT010000228.1 GCA_945885485.1 Prosthecobacter debontii | reverse complement strand
ATCATCAAGACCGGCACCCAAGAGTAAGATACGTCTTCGGTAGGGTCGTTTTGACAAAACGACCGCTCTTCCGTATTCTGTCCACGCCAACGGTCATTTTATCAAAATGACCCTACCTTCCCTGCGTTAGCTAACAGGCGGTGACTCTTTTTTTAGGGTAACACCCCATTTGATTTTCGACCAAATTCGTTCATATTGTTCTATTATGAACGATCATCTCATAAACAATTTAGCCGAGGTGGACAAAGATCTCTCAAACTCTTGGATCGATCTCACCGATAATGTCCGCGACCTCTCTGCTGACCTCAAACTCAAAACCGCCGGCACAACCTTCGCCTCTGAGGCCGATCATCTCTCCCAACAAACCTCCCGCCTCTGCGATCACGTCGCAAAACTCCATGCAGATGTCATCGACCTAATCGAAAACATCGAAACTCATCTCCCTTTTCCTGAATCAGACGCTGCCAATACAGCTAACACTGACCTAGATGCTCTCGATCGGGAAAAAATCCAGATCCAACGTGAGAAACACGAACTCCGTAAGGACTTCAAAGACGTCCTCAAAGCCCTTTTTATGTGGGTAGATGATCCGAAAGAGCGGCTGAAATCGAAGCTTTAGAGCCATTGCCAGAGAGATTTGCCGGAAACGGCTTATTCAACAGACCTCGGTAATACCAATACTCAACCACGGATAGCACCGAGTGTACCGAATTGATGCTGTTGCAGGATTCTTCAATTCTTATCCTTTTTTAATCTACTGACTCAGACAAAAAACGATCCACTTCAACAACCCAGCGAACTCATCGCCCATATCTAGCGCGAAAGCCCTCATTCCGTATACTCCGTGCTATCCGTGGTTAGTCTGGTATTCAGCGCACATCATACTCCACCCACAAAAAATAGCAAAACTTCTAAGTTTCCACAAAGTCACGTGTCTCATAGTGTAGACCTATGAAATCCCTAATCCTCCTGTTGATGACCTGTGGACTTGCACTTGCTGCCGATGCCCCCGCCCTACGAAAACAAGCCGCAGAACTCGAAAAACAAGGGAACTGGCGCGAAGCCTATGATGTTCGCCTCAAACTCCTCCGCGAGGTCGACGATATCCAATCCGGCGCCGACCTAGCTCTGGCCATTAACTCCCAACAAAATCTCCGCGAACTTGATAAACTCGATCCACTCCTAGCGGAACTCACCGTAAGCAAAAAAGACAATCCGCAGTTCATGGAGGTAGCCGGAAACGTTTACCTCCAAGGTCACGGCCATTACGGACAGATTCTCGATAACAAATTCAAACGTGGAAATGGAAATGGCCGCGGAGAATACCGCCAAGTCATCGAACAAGACCGCATCCGCGCCCTCCAATGTTACATGGAAGCGTTTCGCACTGTGGCTAAAGGCGGCCCAGAAGAAATCGTCGTCCTCAGCAGAATCGGCAGCGCCCTCACCGATTCTCGAACAGGCCCAGGTCGCCTCTGGCAACTCTATCTTCTAACAGACCTCAAATCCACTCCCGATAACTCGGAAAACATCGACATCATCACTAGCGATGGCGCACCCACCGATGCCGAAGGCAACCCAGTCTGGATCGATGTCCCCGTATCCTGGGAAGCCGCAAAATCAGATGGAGAGAGATGGCGTTGGGTCATGAAAGAGATCATTCGCATCAATCCCAGAGATGGTATGAGCGAACATTTCAAATGGCTTCAGTTTTGCCAAAATCATTACGACGTTAACACCCTCGCATCCTACGGTTGGTGGAGCCAACCCAATGTCAAAGAACGCGACGGCATCCTTCAAGCCTCTACTCTCAAGGAAACCGAATCCATCGCCCGCCTCGCCAGTGGGGTGAAACGTTTCACACTCCGCGATGATTATCAGTTTATTCCCAGCCTACGCGCCATGATGCGCATGACCAAAGCATATCCTTCAGATCAAGCAGGCGATCAACTCGTTCAGATTTTCTTAAACCGCAGTCAGTTTACCCAAGCTGCTACCACACTCAAAGAAGTTATCGAACTCCACGGAGTAGGAGGAGGGAACCACCGCACCGAACTACTCAAACAAATCACCGGAAACTGGAGTCGATTCGAAGCCACACCCACCTACCACGCCGCTCAACCCGTCGAGGTCCCTTACACCTTCCGCAACGCAAAAGAAGTTTCCCTAAAACTCAACGCCGTCAAAGACGAGTTGGTGATGCAGGATATCATCGCCTACCTAGAATCCAATCCGGTCGAACTTGACTACGAAAAAGTTCAATACAGCTCCATCGGCAACCGCCTCATCAACAAGGACCGTGAACGCTATCTCGGCGCGGAAATCCGCTCGTGGAAACAAAATCTAACGCCTAATCCAGAGCATCGCGAAACCACCACCGATCTCGACCTTGGAAAAATCAATCCCGGTTGCTACTTGTTAGAATCTAAACTCCAGGACGGCAACAAATCATGGGTCGTCATCTGGGTGCGCGATCTCGTTCTCCTCAAACGCTCCGAGGCCGAAGGCGAAGTCTTCTACCTCGTCGATGCCAAAGACGGCAGTCCCGTCAAAGGTGAGTTGGAGTTTTTTGGTTACTCCACGCAATACTTGGAAAAACCCAAAGGCAAACGTCGCTTCAACGTCGTCACCGAAACCTTCACCCGCAAAACCGATGAAAACGGCAAACTCGTGCTTGCCGATAAAAAAGGCAACCAAGGCAACTTCCAATGGCACGTCATCGCCCGCTCCGGCGAACGCCGCGCCTACCTCTCCGATAGCCAGTTCCGCTGGCACGACCAAGGCGATCAAACCGATTACTTCGCTCAAAAAACCATCGGCATCACGGATCGCCCCGTTTATCGCCCCGGCCAGAAAGTTCACATGAAAATCTGGGCCGGTGAATCCCGCTACGATCTTGGCGATGTTTCAACCTACTCCGGCAAAACCGCGGATATCCAAATTTTAGACGGACGCGGCGAAGTCGTTTTTGAAAAATCCGGTATCACCACCGACGCCTTTGGCGGTGCCACTTTTGAATTCGATCTCAAGCAAGAAGCAGCCCTTGGTAACTACAACATCAGTGTCACAGGTAACGTGCCTAACACCAATTTCACCTTCCGCGTCGAAGAATACAAAAAACCGGAATACGAAGTAAAAGTCAACGCCCCGACCGAACCGGTCGCACTCGGAGAAACGTTTGAAGCAACGGTTTCCGCCAACTATTACCACGGCGCACCCGTCACAGAAGCCACGGTGAAAATCAAAGTGCAACGCGACTTTTTCAACAACCGCTGGTTCCCCGAAGGCCCATGGGATTGGCTTTACGGCTCCGGCTATTGGTGGTGTTACCCCGAAGTTTCTTGGTATCCCGGTTGGAAAAGATGGGGCTGCATCCGTCCCGCTCCTCCATGGTGGGAACAACACCGCATGGGCGCTCCCGAACTCATCCTCGAACAAACCTCACCCATCGGCCCCGACGGAAAAGTAAAAGTCAAAATCGATAGCTCCATCGCCAAACTCGTCCACGGCGATCAAGATCACACCTACACGATCACCGCCGAAGTGATCGATGCCTCGCGCCGCACAATCGTCGGTAACGGCTCAGTCCTCGCCGCTCGCGAACCCTATAGCGTCACGGTCTGGCTGGATCGCGGCTACGCAAATCTCGGCGAAAAAGTCACCGGAACGTTTTCAGCACGCACGCTCGATGGCAAGAAAGTCGAAGGTGCAGCCACGGCCATCCTCTACTCATCCGCACTCAACTCCAAAGGTGAGATTGAAGAAAAAGAAATCGGTAAATGGACACCCGAAGGTGAAAACTGGACCTTCACCGCTTCCAACCCCGGGCAATACCGCGTCGCAGTCGAATTCACCGATACCAAAGGTCGCAAACAAGAAGGCGCGACCATCTTCTCGGTTCATGGTGCCAACGATAAAACCAAAGGCAATTTCCGCTACAACGATCTCGAACTCATCCCCGACAAAAAAGAATACCGCCCCGGCGATACGGTAAAACTGTTAGTCAACACCAACCAACCCAACTCCCGCGTCTGGCTTTTCATCCGCCCCAACCAAGGCAAAGATCGCGAAACCAAGATCATCAACATCAGCGGAAAATCCCAAGTCGTCGATATCCCCCTCACCCTCCGCGATATGCCTAACTTTTTCATCGAGGCGGTCACGGTTTCTAACGGAAATGTTCACACAGTCAACCGCGAGATCGTTCTTCCTCCGGAAAAACGCCAGCTAACCGTCGAGGTCAAACCCGCGAAAGACAAACTCAAACCCCGCGAGAAAACTTCCCTCACGATCAAGATCACCGACCACGAAGGCAAACCCTTCCAAGGCTCCGCCGCGGTC
>CAMCYT010000227.1 GCA_945885485.1 Prosthecobacter debontii | reverse complement strand
GGAACTTTTCATCGATGCCTATGATTGGGTCATGGTTCCCAATGTTTATGGCATGTCGCAGTTCGCGGATGGCGGAACATTCACCACTAAACCCTATATCTCCGGATCGAACTACGTCCTCAAAATGTCCGACGAAACCAAAGGCTCATGGACCGAAATCTGGGACTCCCTGTTCTGGACCTTCATCGGCGATCATCAAGAACTCTTCCTGAAAAATCCCCGCTCATCCATGATGGCCAGAAACTGGCAGAAATTTTCGGAGCTGAAGAGACAAGAGATGTATCGAACCGCGGAGGGATTTCTGATATAAACGCGTTTTCGAGTAAAGAGCTTTGCCCCACGCGACGATGAATAGATTAAGATGAATGAATTCTAGATTATTTCCCACAATGCAAATGGGGCCAGATCTTTTTTGCACTGTCCATTTCACGCAGCGGTTTATTCCCAATTTCCTATCCTCTCAGCGTTCTTTGCGATCTTTGACTATGTAAACTCCGTCTAAACGGAATGAGCTTCGCTGTGGATAAAGGTTCGCTGAAACTCATTTGGTATTCGCGGTTAACTTCTTTGTTTTCTGCCACATCGACACACCGCATCGCGCGGTTGCCTCCCCCGACTTTGTCGGGGCTACCCAATCTCTTCCTTGGAATTTGAACTTTGAACTTTGAAATTTAACGATCATCGTCACCCCATGACTCGTCCTGACGCCCGTGCCAATGACCAACTCCGCCCGATTTCCTTTCATCCCAATGTTGCCCCACATGCCACCGGCTCCGTGCTTGTCTGCTTCGGCAACACCCGTGTGATCTGCTCTGCAACAGTTGAAGACAACATCCCTGGCTGGATGCGTTATCAAAAAGTCACTGGTGGCTGGCTCACCGCCGAGTATTCCATGCTTCCCTACTCCACTCACGAGCGCAAAGCCCGCGATATCTCACGCGGCAAACTAGACGGCCGATCCTCTGAAATCCAACGCCTCATCGGCCGATCCATCCGTGCCGTGGTCGATCTCCAAAAAATCGGTCAACGAACGATCTGGATCGATTGCGATGTCCTCCAAGCCGACGGCGGAACCCGCACCGCATCCGTCACTGGTGCCTGCGTCGCAGTCGCCATCGCGTTCAACCGCATGATGGCGGAGGGAAAAATCAAAGATTTCCCGCTCAAAAAACTCGTCGCCGCAGTCTCTTCTGGGATTTTTGAGGACACTGCCGTGTTGGATCTCAATTACCTCGAAGACAAGGCCGCTACCGTCGATTTCAATATCGTCATGACCGAGTCGCTGGAATTTGTGGAAGTCCAAGGCTCCGGCGAAGAAGCCGTCTTCACCACCCCGCAGATGACCGATATGATTGTCCTCGCGCAAAAAGGCATTTCGGAAATTTTCGCCCTCCAGAAACTCGCCATCCTCAACGCCGATAAGGCCGAGCCGCTGGATTTCGCTTCCCTAATTGGAAAGTTCTCCCAAAAATCCCAGTAACTCACCGCAAGTTTCACCCACAGCCGACGTATTCCCAGCCATGAAACGCCAACTTCTTCTCATCCCTCTGCTCTCCAGCATCGCCTTCGCCGCCGAGGAACTCCCACACCCCAACCTGCTCCCCACCACTAAGGCGATCTACGAAAAAATCATCGCGACGCAGAAAGCAGAAGCCGCGAAGCTCGAAGCCTATACCCAAGAAATTCCTCTCGCCGTAGGCTCAAAAATCGATCTCATTCCTATTCCTGCGGGAAAATTTAAAATCGGTTCCGATCCTAAATCGCACAACCACAAACCCGACGAAGCCCCGCAAAGGGAAATTGTTATCCCGGCTTTCTTCATGGCGAAACTTGAAACCACTTGGGACATCTACCGTCCTTACATGGAAAACGGAAAAGCCCGCAACAAAGACGGCACTTTGAATCGCGATGCCGACATGTCGACTTCTGAAGCTCCCGATGTCAAAAGCGACGAAACTTTAATCGATACCGTAACCCAACCCACGCCTCCTTACATCCCCATGCACTTCTCCATGGGCGATGGTTATTCCAAAGACTACCCCGCTGTCGGAATCACTCACCATGCCGCCAATAAATTCTGCGAATGGCTCTCCGCCCAAACCGGCAATTTCTACCGCCTCCCGACCGAAGCCGAATGGGAATACGCCTGCCGCGCCGGCACCATGACCGCATACTCCTTCGGCGATGATGCGTCCAAACTCGGCGAATACGCATGGTTCGCCGATAACTCAGAGTTTCAGTATCAAAAAGTAGGGACGAAAAAACCCAATCCATGGGGCCTTTACGACATGCACGGCAACGCCGCAGAACTCACCCTCGATCAATACACCGCTGATGTTTACGCAAAAATCAAAGATGGCGTAAACAATCCTTGGGTAGCAGCTCCAAACCGCTACCCAACCGTATTTCGTGGAGGTCACTGGGATACCGAAGCCGCCATGCTCCGCTCCGCCGCCCGCGGCCAAACCTCAGCCGAACTCAAAGCCATCGACCCTCAAATCCCAAAATCCCTCTGGTATTTTACCAATGCCTCATGGCTCGGCTTCCGCGTCGTAAGACCGTTAGAAGTCCCAACCCTCGAAGAAATGCACAAAGCCTGGAACCAAGGCCCAGGGCCGACGGAGTAGGTTTAAATTTCAAGTTTCAAATCTCAAATTTCAAAACGGAAAAGCCCACCTCGATCGCTCGTGGTGGGCTTTTAAAATGACGAAGAACCAGGAACCAGGAACCAGGAACCAGGAACCAGGAACTATCTAATCACTTCTGCTTGGTAGCAGGCGGTGGATTGGTTCCTGGCATAGGCATATTCAAGAGGAATGCGGGTCCTCCGGATGAGGAATTGGAATCACCACCCATCATAAAATTAGGATACTGACCGTTCCACTTATTGACCATGTCAGATACTGCTTCAAGTTGCTTGAGTTGTAGAAAGAGAGGATCTTTACCCGCCTTCTGAGCGGCTTCTGCAACTAGTGCGATGGCTTTTGCTCGTCCCTCGGCCTCGGTAACAGCCGCGTCACTCTGTCCTTCTGCAGTCTTACGAACCTTTGCAGCCAGACCTTCACCTTCCATTTCAAGACGCTTGTTCTTATCGCTTTGAGCTGAGAGCTGCGCGCTAGCCACTTGCTTCTCTTGCTGGGCAATAAACACGTCGTCAATCGCGTCTTGAATTTTTTTGTTTTCATAGGCGAATCCTCCAAATTGACCGATAGTGGTTATCGTAATTCCTTTCGCCGCGAAAAATGGAATCACATCAGCACGAATCGCCGCGATCATTTCACCTTTTTTATCACGCAAAAGATCCATGGTATATTTTCCAGCAAATTCAGCTGTGTCCGCTTGGATTCTCGCGCGAATTTCAGAATCCATCATATCAACCAATGACTGCCCACTATAGGAATAGAGAAATAGCGCCGTGTCTTTTTCACTGATCATCGCCGTGCATGAAAATCCTGTGGAAAATCCTACGCTGTCGCTACTTTCAACCCAGACAGCTTGGTCTTTCGCAGATGTCCCTCGATTAACCTCGGCGACCCATTCTCTTGTTAGAGGAGTGCGGCTCACTTTAATCACGCGGATATTCTTAATCCATTCTCCATCACTGTCCCAGCGACCTGTTTGGTTCCATCGATGCGTGATTTGAATCCGTTTTGATGCCACCTTACTCTTGGCTAGCGCTTCCGCAGATTCGAACTGAACTTGCTTATCCGATTTACCCTCCAAAGGAATCACGAACGCCGTTTCATTCGTGTCAACTTCAACGTATTCAGGAGTGTCATAAGGACGTCGGCAGCTACTCATCGTAATAACAACCAAGCAGCCTAAAATAACTGGAGCAGATCGCATGGCTTTTCTGATAAGAAATTTAATCTCGCTCCAAAAAGTAACAATGATGACTAGGAGGCAAACCACCATCACAGCGAACTCAAAAAGACCTTTTTGACTCTGCCATCCCCTCAGCTTGGCCGCGGTGACATCATCTCCGTTCACTTGCTCCAACGCCAGATCCGTGCTGACTTCTGTAAAAATCGACTGTGAGACGAGGCTAGCGGCATAACCTATCACTGTGCATACAACGACGGTTACCAGTAATTTAAGCGCAATCTTTTTCATTATATATGGGTGTTATACCTTATTGAAATCCTGATGGATACACTCCCTAAGGCAGTGGAATAAAATAGACAGGTTTCTAACCAACAATAAAGGATTAATCCTCTGCCAAAATTCCCAGCAATCTCAGGCTTTAATCGACTAAGTAAGGATAAAACTCTAAATTTTAAACTTTAAACTTCAAAGAAGAAGCCCACCTCGATCACTCGGGGTGGGCTTTTAAAATATCCAAGAACTACAAAGCCGAGTGAGCGCTAGCGAACCTCATAACTTGACGA
>CAMCYT010000226.1 GCA_945885485.1 Prosthecobacter debontii | reverse complement strand
ATCCAACATGTATCGGAAATGAGAGCCGAAACTTGGGGAACTGAACATCTCTGGAGAAATTCCACTCTGCATTTTATCGCCGCGATTTTGGCCGGGTTGTGGATGAAACATGCAAATGTTAGAATCTTACCCATCGCTACGTGGGCACTGCTCGCTGTCGCTTCACTGGCAACAACGCATGCATCAACCATCGCTCTCACCGGATGGCTATACCCGATAGGCGTTTCCATTTACTCCGCCGCACTGATCGCATGGCCCGCATGGTTCAGCGATGCAAAAAACAAAAAGCAGATCGGCTGGAGATCTGCGGTGTTATTCGGCATTGCCGGTTGGTTTGGCTCTGCCAACGGCATTGGAATGGCACAAACTCTGGAAACCGTTCCCAACTGGTTCATCGTCGCGTCGGGGGCTGTCGTGATTTCAGGAATTCTTCTAACCAAAAATGGTTCGTGGCGCATCGTGGCGGTCATTGGATCAATGTTGATCGTTTTCCAATTGGGAAACCTGAATGATAAAAAGGTTTCCGAAAGCCCCATCGAACGCGGCAAACAAGTTTATCTCTCCGAAGGTTGCATCAACTGCCATTCCCAATACATCCGCCCCGATAGCAGCGACGAAATTCTCTGGGGAAAGGGTCCGAGCATGTATGAAATCAAATCGCAACAACCTGTTCTGATCGGTAACCGTCGGCAAGGTCCCGATCTCACAAATATCGGCATCCGCCGTTCTCCAACATGGTTGAAACAACATTTCATCAATCCTCAAGTATTCACCGTTGGATCAAGCATGCCCTCTTACGCTCATCTCTTTGAAGATGTTCGCGGCGATGATCTCGTCGCCTATCTTTCAAGTCTTGGTCTTGAGCGATACACCAACCGAATCGAACAAGTCGCCAATTGGATTCCTCAGAAAACAAAGGAGGGAAATGATGGCGAAGCTCTGTTTTCCATGCACTGCGTGGTTTGCCATGGCGCAGATGGTCGGGGTAACGGCTTGTTGGCGAGCCATTTTCAAAAACCTCCCGCAAATCTCATCGATGGTCCTTTTATATGGTCTGCGGCACAGGACCATCAGGATGATAAGCTAGCCAGAATCATCAAATGCGGCATTCCCGGAACCGATATGCCGGGCCACGAAACCTTGTCTGATCAGGACATTTCAACCTTACGGGCACATGTTCTAAACTTGAGAAATGTTCATCTTGATCAAGATGGGAAATAGTCTGCTTCGATTTCTTCACCCAAGCTGGCGAGAATGAGTTGCCACCGCACACAGTCAGCGCTTTCATCTTTCTCGCACCGTGGAAATCAAACCTTCAACTCCATCTCCAAGTAAATCCGTCGTCTTCTTCCGCAGGGGATTCAGCACGCTGTTACTTTGGGGCATCGTCGCCTCTATTTTTATCAGCATGAATCCGCTCGTCTATGTCGGCTTGGTGGCAGCTCTGGTGATCATCTCAACTCTTGAGTATTTCAAAATGCTCCACGTTGCTGAAGTGAAATGCTTCCCACGCTACGGGTTATTCCTCGCCCTCAGCTATTGCGGCCTGAGTTCCTATTATTTGCTCAACGGAGCCAAAGACATTCCACACGGCCTCGATGCGTTTTTCATTTTTCTAGCTGCCACAGGCGCATTCACCCTTCAGCTCCGCTACTCGATCAAAGGCATCGAAGCCCTTCTCTCCGTCGCGGCCAACTTGCTCGGCTTCGTTTACATCGCCTATCTCTTCAGCTTCGCCTCACGCATCTCCTTCGGACTCCCCGGTAGCAATGATGTCCCAGGGGCTTACGTTCTACTTTGGTTGCTCGCGGTCACGAAATTCAGCGACATGGGCGCCTACATCACCGGCTCTCTTATCGGGAAACACAAAATGATCCCAAAAATTTCCCCAGCAAAAACTTGGGAGGGCTTTGCCGGTGCCCTATTCTTCGCGCAACTCGCAGGCTGCGGATTGTTCTTGCTACTCCCTGATCAACTCGACGCCCTCCATTCATGGAAGCACGTCATCATCCTTGGCTTCCTCCTCTCCATCCTTGCCGTCATCGGCGACCTTGCAGAAAGCGTCGTGAAACGCTCTCTCAACGCCAAAGACTCCGGTAAAATGCTACCCGGCATCGGTGGCGGTCTCGACCTCATCGACAGCATTTGCTTCACCGCTCCCTTCCTTTGGTTCTACCTCAAAGGCGTCATTCCATATTGCGTATGAGTTCTGGAAAAAAACGTCGGGTAGTCATCCTGGGTTCCACCGGATCCATCGGTCTCTCCACCCTTCGTGTCGCCGCTCAACTCCCCGATGAAATCGAAATCGTCGGCCTCGCCGCCTGTTCCAGCGTAACTTTACTCGCTAAACAAACAATTGAAACAGGCGTTCAAAACATTGCTATTTACGACGATTCCAAGGCAGAAGCCCTCCGCGCGCTGCTTCCTTCCTCCGTCAAGATCCATGTCGGAGCCGAGGGCCTAAACGAACTCGCCCAGCTCGAAGAAGCCGATATCGTCCTCATTTCCATCGTCGGCACCGCTGGTCTCCACCCCGCCCTCGCGGCCATCGAGGCTGGAAAAGACCTCGGAATCGCCTCCAAGGAAATCCTGGTCATGGCCGGTGAAATCATCACCGCACGCGCCGCCGAGAAAAACATCCGCATCCTTCCGGTCGATTCCGAACACAACGCGATTTTCCAATGCCTCGAAGGCCACCGCGGCCCGCTCTCCGAAGTCTCACGCCTCATCCTCACTGCATCCGGCGGTCCTTTCCGCAACACTCCGGCAAGCGAACTCTGGAACGTCACTCCGGAAATGGCGCTCAATCATCCCACTTGGAACATGGGGCCGAAAATCACCATCGACTCCGCCACTCTTTTCAACAAAGGCCTCGAAATGATCGAAGCCCGCTGGCTGTTCGGAATCGAGATGGATCGCATCGAAGCGATCATCCATCCGCAATCCATCATTCACTCCATGGTCGAGTTCAACGATGGCTCCGTCCTCGCCCAACTCTCGCGAACCGATATGGGCTTCCCCATCCAATACGCCCTCACCTACCCGAACCGCCTCGTAGGTGCCCTCAAACCTCTGGACTTCGCCGAGCTTTCCAAACTCGAATTCAGCGCACCGCGCAGCGAAGATTTCCCCGCTCTCAACCTCGCCCGCCAAGCAGGCCTAACAGGTGGCACCCTACCCGCCGTATTCAACGCCGCAAATGAAGTCGCAGTCGATGCCTTCCGCTCCGGAAAAATCCGTTTTCCTGAAATCTGGGAAACGGTCGCCGCAGTGATGAAATCACACGAGACCGTTATCAAGCCGACACTCGAACAAATCCTCGCTGCCGATGCTGAGGCGAGGAATGTTGCGAAAGAAAAAATGTCCCAATGATTCTAACAGCCCATTTCCCTGTGCGCAAGATCACCTTACTCCTCGCCGCTGTTTTCCTTGCCGCTCCAGCCCTCGGTGTCGAAAAACCGAAGCAGCCGAACATTCTGTTCATTTTTTCCGATGACCACTCACTACAAGCCATCACCGCCTACGGCAAAAGCCGCTACGCGCAACATTTCCAAACCCCGAACATCGACCGCCTCGCGTCTCAAGGCGCTTTGTTTGTAAATTCCTTCTGCGCCAACTCCATCTGCGGTCCCTCCCGCGCTTGTATCCTCACCGGCAAGCATTCGCACATCAATGGCTTCATCGATAACGAGTCACGCTTCGACGGATCGCAACCGACCTTCAACAAATACCTCAACGCTGCCGGATACGAGACTGCCGTCATCGGAAAATGGCACCTCGTCACCCAACCCGTTGGCTTCGATTACTGGGAAGTCCTTCCCTCACAAGGCAGTTACTGGAACCCCGATTTAATCCAAATGGACGGAACCAAGAAGCGGGTGGAAGGTTATGTCACTGATATCATTGCTGACAAATCCATCGATTGGCTCAAAAACCGCAAAGATAAAGACAAGCCCTTCCTGCTGATGAGCCAGCACAAAGCTCCTCATCGCAACTGGATGCCCGCCGAACGTCACCTTATGATGTTCGATGGCATTGATCTTCCCGAACCCGATAGCCTTTTCGATGATTACTCGAACCGCAGCGAAGCCCTCAAAACCCAGGAAATGACCATCGCTAAACATTTCTACTGGGGTTGGGATATGTTTTTCCACGAGGCCCCACCCAAAGAATCTGGGTTGTTAGGCGGTTTACCTAACACCGAATACACCCGCATGACCGATGCCCAGAAGTACGCGTTCGATCTTGTTTACGGACCGCGCCAAAAGAAATTTCTCGACGATCTCGCCGCTGGTAAACTTTCTGAAAAAGACATCATCCACTGGAAATACCAACGTTACATCAAAAACTACCTCAGCACGATTCAAGCGCTCGATGAAAACATCGGACGCATGTTAGATTATCTCGATCAAGAAGGCCTC
>CAMCYT010000225.1 GCA_945885485.1 Prosthecobacter debontii | reverse complement strand
GAATGCCGTCAGACTCTCAAGCTGGCCTTTCCTTTGGTGATTGGCCAGGTGAGCCAGATGTTGCTCGGGGTTGCGGATACCGTGATGATAGGAAAGCTCGGAGTGACGGAGCTGGCGGTGCTGACCTTTGCTAATTCTCTTTTTTATGTGCCTTTTGTTTTTGGAATTGGAGTTTTGACAGCCATTTCGGTGTTCACCTCAAATGCACGGGGTGCTGGAGATACCGCAGCGGGGCGTGCGAGTTGCAGGTTGGGGGTTTATATTTCAACGGTGCTTGGACTGATGCTTTTTGGGCTGATGTGGTTGATTTCTCTTAATCTTGGGATGTTTGGGCAGCCGAAAGAGGTTGAGGAAAGCACTGGACCATTTTTCATCATCATTATGGCATCTTTGGTGCCGGCGTTAATGTCGTTGGCCTTGAAAAATCATGCAGATTCGTTGGATAGACCGTGGCCGCCGTTTTGGATTTTCCTATCTGGTGTGGTGCTCAATGTATTTTTGAACTGGGTGATGATTTACGGAAACTTGGGTTGTCCGGCGTGGGGCTTGGAAGGGGCGGCAATTGCGACCTTGATCGCTCGGATCGCGATTTTGGTAGCGATGTTTGTTTGGTTGTATCACGCCAAAGGTCTGCGTGAATGGGTTCCGTATCATTGGTTCCGTATGCCCTCGAAAACTGAGACCCGGAAATTTTTAGGGATAGGTTTTCCAGCGAGCTTACAGATGATTTGTGAGGTTTCTGCGTTCTCTGCAGCTGGCTTGTTGATGGGAAAATTTGGAGCAGTCGCGATGGCAGCACATCAGGTCGCGTTGATGTGTGCGGCAACGGCATTTATGGTTCCGTTAGGTTTGTCGATGGCATTGAGTGTTAGGATAGGTTTGGCGAGTGGTGCGGGAGAGATTCATCGTTTGCGTAAAATTATTGTTTCAGGTTGGTGGTTAGGCGCAGGATGGGCGATGGTTGGTGCGTTGATCTTTTTCTTATTTGGGGAATGGTTGGCATCGCTTTACATAGACGAGTTGCCGGTCATTGAACTAGCGGCTGCGATCATGGTCGTGGTCGGGGTGTTTCAATTGTTTGATAGTTTACAGATCTGTTCTGTGGCGATGCTGCGCGGGCTGCATGATGCAAGGATGCCGGCTGTTATGGGTTTTGTGGCATACTGGCTAATAGGCATTCCTATTGGCGTATTTCTATCAATCAAACTTGGTTATGGAGCTGTGGGTGTATGGTGTGGACTTGCCTGCGGGTTGATGGTCGCTTGTGTCCTGCTTGCTCCAAGGCTTTGGAAGTTAACGGCAGTGAAAGCTTGATTTCCAGAACACAAGTTCAACTTTATCCGTTATCTATAACTTCTAGAAATCCATTATCCCTCAACCGCAGCCAAAATATCAGAAACCTCCGCGAGTCGTCCGATTCCTTGATAGCCACAAGCTAGATCGCCGGTGGCGGGTTGGATAAAGTGGCAGCCGTCTTTTTTGAGTTGTTCGACGTTGCGTTGGGTGGCGGGGTGGAGCCACATTTTTCCGTTCATAGCGGGGGCGATAAAGACGGGGGTTTCGCGTGGGAGGGCGAGGTAGATAGATGTTAGAGGATCGGGGGCGTGACCGTTAGTGAGGAGAGCTAGGGTGTTTGCGGAGGCGGGGGCGATGAGGAAAAGATCCGCGGTATCGGCGAGCTCGATGTGGCCGGGTTTCCAGGAATGTTTTTCGTCTTCTAACGATACCAACACAGGATTGCGGGTGAGGGTCTGAAGGGTGAGGGGGGTGATGAACTCACAGGCAGAATGAGACATGACCGCATGCACATCGTGCCCGGCTTTGACAAGCTGCGATGCGAGATCGGCGGCTTTGTAAGCAGCGATGGATCCGGTGATGCCAAGAATGATTTTCATTTAAGTTTCAAATTTCAAATTTCAAGTCACAGAGTAGGTCACAGCGTAATAGTTACAAGTCGGAGTTTAGCTTAAGCAAAAGCGCTTTCTTCTTTGAAACTTGAAACTTGAGATTTGAAATTTCAGCGCAGCATGGCTGCGGCTTTGGATAAAGCTTTTGCTAGGGAATTGATATCCTCTGTAGTGTTGTAGAGGGCGAAGGAGGCACGTGTGGTGCCGGTGATGCCGAAGCGGGCCATGAGGGGTTGGCAGCAGTGGTGGCCAGTGCGGACGGCGATGCCCATTTGATCGATTAATGTTCCGAGATCGTAGTGATGGACGCCTTCGATGGCGAAGGAGATCGCGCCGATTCTATCGGCGGGACCGTAGAGGTGGATGCCTGGGATTTCGGAAAGGACGGCTGCGGCTTGGTGGATCAATGTTTCCTCGTGGGCTTGAATTTCCGTGAGGCCGATCCCATGGATGTAATCGAAGGCGGCAGCGAGGGCTATGGCTCCTTCAATGTTGGGAGTTCCGGCTTCGTATTTAAAGGGGAGATCGTTGTAAGTGGTTTTTTCAAAGGTGACCTCTTTGATCATTTCGCCACCACCGCGCCAAGGTGGGAGGACATCTAATAAACTTTTTCGACCCCACAGTACGCCGATCCCGGTGGGTGCGTAGACTTTGTGTCCGGAAAAGACGACGAAGTCCGCGCCGAGCGCTTGCACATCGACTGCGAGGTGAGGGATAACTTGTGCGGCATCGATCAATACCGTGGTGCCGAACTTTTTGGCGGCGGCGGTCATTTCGCGTACCGGATTGACTGTGCCGAAAGCGTTAGAAACCCAGGTGATGGCGAGAATTTTGGTTTTTGCTGAAAGGAGTTGTTGAAACGCAGTTTGATCGAGAATGCCGTGATCATCGCAAGGAATGACGCGTAACGCAGCGCCGGTGCGTTGGGCGAGCATCTGCCATGGGACAATATTCGAGTGATGCTCTAGGGCGGAAATGAGAATTTCTTCGCCGGAGGTAATCGGTAGGATGTTGGCGACGAGGTTGATTCCATCCGTGCAACCGGAGGTGAAAATCACTTCGTCGGGTGAAGTGGAGTTGAGATATTTCGCGATGGTTTCCCGCGCGTGCTCGTGGGCGGCGGTGGCTTCGCGTGCGAGGAGGTGGGTGCCGCGATGGATGTTGGAGTTGATCTTCTCATAATAACGCCGTGAAGCATCTAGCACCGCGATCGGTTTCTGGGTGGTGGCGGCGTTGTCGAGATAGACCAACGGCTTGCCATTAACCTTTTGCGAAAGGATGGGGAAATCGGCTTTGAGAGATGGGGAGAGCATAGAGCGTTAGAGAAGAATCAATTTACGATTGATGATTGTTGATTTTGGATTTTTGAATGAAGAGGAAGAATTTTTAACCACGAATTTCACGAATGACACGAATGGTTGATGGAACGAATAGAACCCTAAATTACTGAAATTCCACTCTCCTTTGTGATCTTTGCGTTCTTTGCGGTTAATTTTCTACTCTAAGAAAGCATTTCTACGGCGGCTTCGAGGGAGGCTAGATCATCGATTGAGATGATTTTCGCCTCGGGGGCGATTTTTGCAACTAAACCGGCTAGGATTTTTCCGGGGCCGATTTCAATGAACTCGGTGTGGCCTTGGGAAATGAGGTGTTGGATGGATTCGATCCAACGGACGGAGCCAGTGACTTGGGAGGTGAGGGTGGAGCGGATTTCTTCAGCGGAGGAAACGGGGGAGGCGGTGAAGTTCGCAATTACTGGAATCTGTGGGGAAACGACGTTTGTGGTGGCGAGTTCAGCGGAGAGCTTCTCCTGCGCGGATGCCATCAAGGATGAGTGATAGGCACCGGCGACGTTGAGTTTGATCGCGCGTCGGATGCCGAAATCTTTGGCTTTTGCGATTGCATCGTCGATACCAGCGGTGGAGCCGGAGATGACGATTTGCCCCGGGGCATTGAGGTTTGCTACATCGACTCCGGTGGCTTTCGCGAGTTCGCGGATTTTTTCCTCATCGCCACCGATCAGGGCCGCCATCGCGCCATCGGTGGCGTTGCAGGCTTCTTCCATGAACGTTCCGCGCCGTGAAACCAGATGCAGGCCGTCTTCGAAAGAAAACGTTCCGGCTGCGGCATGGGCGGTGAACTCGCCGAGTGAAAGTCCGGCAGCGGCGACCGGGTTGAAATTCGGTAAGCGGGATTTCAATAAGGCTAAGCCGATTAAGCCATGAAGATAAAGGGCTGGCTGGCATTTAGAGGTGGCAGTCAGCGCTTCCTCTGGACCTTCGAACATGATGTCGGTAAGGGAATAACCTAGGGCTGCATCGGCTTTAACCGCTAGATCACGAGCGATGCTTGAGGACTCGATCCAATCGCGAGCCATGCCTATTTTTTGAGCGCCTTGTCCAGAGAATAGGATAACGGGTGAAGTCATAGCGTGGTTTTTAAACAAGGGAAATGGAGTTGGCTAGTCTTTCGATGCGGAGAATGATGCGTTAAGGTTTTTGAGATATTCGTTCGTAAAAAATCCC
>CAMCYT010000224.1 GCA_945885485.1 Prosthecobacter debontii | reverse complement strand
TTCAGGGTCTTCGGCTGAAAATACATCATTTTGCCTAAAGTTTGCGATTTTGTAGAAATTCCGAACGCAAATTTCGCTAAGTTACGAAAATTTATTCAATTTTCGGTTGTAAACTTGCCCTAATTCGTCCAACTTACCGCTTCAACTCTAATTTTATGAGCAAGCAACAACTCGACGGCGCACAAGCCCTCATCAAAACGCTAGACGATCTCGGAATCGAATACATCTTCGGATATTCCGGCGGTGCGGCGATTCCCATCTTCGATGCCCTTGAAACAGTCAAGACCAAGATGAAATTCATCCTCGTCCGTCATGAGCAAGGCGCCGTCCACATGGCGGATGGCTATGCTCGTGCAACCGGCAGGCCTGCAGCGGTATTGGTGACATCCGGCCCTGGAGCAGGAAACACCGTCACTGGCTTGATGACTGCGATGATGGATTCCGTTCCGATGATTGTGATCTGCGGCCAGACGGTGACATGGATGCTCGGTAAAGATGCTTTCCAAGAAGCTGATATCTTCGGCATCACGATTCCGGTCGTGAAGCACAACTGGTTGGTCAAAGACACCAACTCTCTACCACGTATCGCTCGTGAGGCTTACCACATCGCTACTACGGGTCGCCCCGGTCCTGTGCTTATCGATGTTCCTAAAGATATTTCGCAAGGACCATTCAGCGGGGATATGAATCCATCGTTTAATCTTCCGGGTTATGATCCTTCGAGCGATTTCAATATCTGTAAAGAGTCGGTTAAAGCTGCCGCTGCGCTGATCGCGAGTGCCAAGCGTCCCGTGATTCTTGCAGGTCAGGGTTGCATGATCGCCCGTGCGGATAAGGAGCTCATGTATCTTGCGGAAACCCTCGATTGCCCGGTTACCAGTACCTTACTTGGTAAAGGAGTTTTCCCAGAAAACCACCCGCTCTCGCTTGGTATGTTGGGCATGCACGGCACCGCCTACGCAAACAAAGCGATGGTCGAGTGCGACCTTCTCATCAACGTTGGCTCGCGTTTTGACGACCGCATCATCGGTCAGCCATCGAAATTCTGTAAAGACGCCAAAATCATCCACATTGACATCGATCCCGCCGAAGAGGCAAAAATGGTCAAGGCGGATGTGATGATCGTTGGTGATGCCAAAGCTGCTCTAACAGAGATCAACGAAAAAATTTCCAAAGTAAAACATCCCGAGTGGAATGAGAAACTCAATGGTTACAAAAAGAAATTCCCATTGAGCTACAAGAAACAAGGTGGCTTGCGCATGCAGCAAGTCATCGACGAACTCTATGAACTCACCGGAGGAAATGCGATCGTTTCTACCGATGTCGGTCAGCATCAGATGTGGGCAGCACAGTTTTACAAAAACCACGAGTCCTATCATTGGCTTTCATCCGGTGGTGCGGGAACCATGGGCTTCGGTTTCCCTGCGGCTATCGGCGCACAACTCGCGCATCCTAACAAAACGGTTATCTCCATTTCAGGAGATGGCGGCTTCCAAATGACTTTGTTCGAACTCGCTACCGCCGCGATCCACAAATTGCCGGTAAAAATCGTGGTTCTCAACAACCATTACCTCGGCATGGTGCGTCAATGGCAAGAGTTGTTCTATGAAGACCGCACCTCCGGTGTGGATCTCGTTGGAAACCCAGATTTCTGCAAACTTGCAGCTGCTTATGGCATCCCTTCCGTTTACATCAAACGTCCGGCGGATGTCACCAAACAGTTGGAAAAAGCCCTCGCTTATAACGATGGTCCTATCCTTATCCACGCAGAGTGCGTGAAAACAGATAACGTTTTCCCGATGATTCCTGCAGGTGCAGCCCTCGAGGATATGATTACCGAAGCGCCAAAAACCCGTATGGCGAAACCGGTCGGTTCCACGTGAGTGCCGAGTGAGCAGTGACCAGCAAAATTTACCGCTCACTTCCCATCCACCTCTTAACAAGACTGATCACCGCTAACTGATCACTTTCCACTTCCATGAAAACCATCACCACCACAGACACCCCTACTGCTGCAGCCTATAACGGCTCCGGTCACACGCTCTCCATCCTCGTGAACAACCAACCAGGTGTGTTGATGCGCATTTGCCAAGTCTTCTCGCGCCGCGGATTCAACATCGATTCACTCGTCGTTTCCCAAGGCCGCAATCCATCGTTCTCACGCATGACCATCGGCATCACCGGTGATCCACTTGGCCTCGATCAGATCATCAAACAGGTCGGAAAACTCATCGATGTCATCCATTGCTTCGAGCACACCAGCATCGATTCCGTGACTAAGGAAATGATTCTGATCAAAATCCTTTGCTCGAAAGATGAGCGTTCCGCAGCTTTGCAGATCACTGAGCATTTCGGCGGGAAAACCGTCGATCTCACACCTACCTCCATGGTGGTCATGATCACAGGCGACAGCCTGAAAGTTGACGCCGCCATCGCGATGTTTTCCCAATACGAAATCATCGAAACCGTTCGCACTGGCAAAGTCGTCATGGCACGCGGTGAGCAGCCCACCTAAGTTTTTCCAACGATGATTTTACCCATCGTCCAATACGGAGATCCCGTTCTGCGCCTGCAGTGCCGACCTATCGCATCGGTCGATGCTGCGGTCCAAGAACTCGCGCAAAACATGATCGAAACCATGGTCGATGCGAATGGTGTAGGCCTCGCCGCACCGCAAGTTGGGGTAGATCTCCAGCTCGCCGTGGTTGATGTCTCGCATGATCCCGAATGCGTTTCCTTTCTCAAAGTGAACGGGAAACATGCAGAGCTCGCGGAAATCATGCCGCTTGTTTTCATCAATCCAAAACTCGAGTTCGGTCAGGAAAAAGATATCGATTTCGAAGGCTGCTTGAGCATCGAAGGCATCCGCTACGAAGTCCGCCGACCCGCTGCTGTGAAAGCCACCCTCGAACAACTCGACGGCAGTACACTCGTCATTGAGACTGATGGATTACTATCCCGCGCGCTTCAACACGAGATCGATCACCTCAATGGAGTCCTCTTCGTGGATCGCCTCTCCGCTGTCGGAAAAGTCAGCGTGAAGAATCGGTTGAAGAGGTTGTTGGGCAACTGAGGAGAAGGGATAAATTGGACCGCGTGACTCCAGTCGCGCATTATTGACAAGCGCGACTGGAGTCGCGCGGTCCTTTTAGAGTCAGCTACTTCGCCGCTTCTTTCAACTCGTTGAAACGCGTGCGCATTTCGGCGAGTTTCTCCGCATGTTTCGGATCTCTCGCCAGATCATTTTGCTCAAGCGGATCTTCCGCGATGTGAAACAACTGCTCGTAATCGTGCTCTGGCCAGTAGAAATATTTCCAATCTTTTCTAACAAGTGCTTGTGAGGCCGGGATGAAATTTTTGTTCTTAACTTTTGGATGTTCGTAGAAAAATTCTTTGCGCCAATTGGTGACGCCTTTACCGAGGTAGAGTTCGGACATATCACGACCCTGCATGACTTTCGGTGCATCGAGACCCGTGAAGCCGAGAATGGTTGGTGCAAGATCGACATTGAGTGTGAACTCATCATTTGTCGTGCCGCGTTTGCTAGCGTCCATGCGCGGATCGCGGATGATGAGCGGCACGCGGATGCTTTCCTGATGCGGATACCATTTGTCGGCGAGCCCATGCTCGGCATGGAAGTAGCCGTTGTCGGTGGTGAAAATGATCAGGGTGTTGTCGTAAATTCCCTGACGCTTGAGCTCGGCGATGATTTTCCCGCAGGTCTCGTCCACCTCGGTGGCGAGGCGGTAGTAATTTTTCATCATCGTCTGAAATTTCTCCGGCGTATCGAAACGCCATGTCCAACGATTCCGGCTTTCATTTTCTGGACTTTGAAGAAATTCCGGCAGCTTGCGATACTCAGCTTCGTTCGCTGTCGGCGGGACGGGAATGGTGACGTCGTTGTAGAGCGCTTTGCTTTTTTCCTGTGGAAGATACTGCAGGGGATTGCCGTCTTCCGCATGAGTTGCAAAAAATGCGAGTGTTAGAACGAAGGGCTTATCTGCGGCACGCGTTTTGAGAAACTCCATGGCATCATTCTCGTTTTTCTGAGTGACGTGAATTTTCCCGCCGTCAGGCGTCGGATGATAATGGGTCGAGTGATACATCCGACCAAAGTCGAAATTTTCCTGAGGAAACTTTCCATTATGCCATTTGCCGATGTGGCCGGTGTAGTAGCCGTTCGTTCGCAAGATGCCGGGATAGGTATCTCTCCATGGTTTTCTGAGTTCTTTGAAATCGGTTGCGCCGTGGCGTGACATCCATTGGCCACTCCACAAGGTTGCGCGGCTGATCCCGCAGATCGATGTGGTGACGCAGTTGTGGGTGAAACGAATGCCGTCTTTAGCCAAAGCATCAAGGTTAGGCGTTTTCACAATCGGATTTCCCGCAGCGCCCAACGTGTCGAAGCGCCAGTCATCGGCGAACAGAATGAGCACGTTGAGT
>CAMCYT010000223.1 GCA_945885485.1 Prosthecobacter debontii | reverse complement strand
GACATTTGGAGAAACACGTTTTGAATTTCAACTGCTAAGTGAGCCCATGGATCAGGTTGGGAAAGTGCGGATTCGCACCGGTGAGGTGGAAGCAATGAAGCCCCGCATCCTGCGCCCAGAGCCGTATCGCGAAATCGAGCTCGAAGGTTTCGATGATAGCGCCCGCGCCCGCTTCGATGCCTTGGTGAACAAACTCAAAGAGCAAGGCCGGGACCTGGCATTTCTCCAATATGGCTTCCGCTTCAAGCGCGGCGCAGTGAACGAGGAAATCGTCCACGATTCCATCGAAGCCGTCCGCGAGCGCGTGCTCGAAGACATCCGCCGCACGGGAAACCCTTCCCGCGCCATCATCGAAGGCGTAGATGACGCATGGGAAGTGTCCATCCTGAAATTTTCTTTTGAAATGATTCTTCGTTCGCATGAAATCAATGCCTTCGATCTACGTAGAAAAGGCCTGATCTAGTGAAATCCCGCGCACACACCGCCATATGAGAATCTGGCTCACCATCAAAATTATCGCAGGCATCATCGTGTTAGGAATCGCCATTTTTACCGGCATGCTTTCCTATCACATCGCGGTAAAACCGTTAGGTGGAGTGTTTGCAAAAATCATCCCAGAAGCTGGAAATGTCATGCGCGACACTAAGGAGGAAGATTTCAGCAAGATGCTAGAGGCATCAGAGATGCCAGACTTCGAGCCCGGCGACCGCGCGTTTCAAAAAGCCCTCGAACTCATCGCTCTCGGGAAAATCCGTGAAGGCCGAGAGAAACTCATGGCGATCATCAATGTATTTTCCTCATCTCCCTCCGCACCTCAGGCGCGCCGCATCGTCAGTATGATGAATCTCGATGAAGTGTTGTCTTCCGATTTTCGTACCGGAAAAAACACCTACAAAGTCAAATCCGGCGACTCTTATTTTGCCATCGCAGGTCACAACGAAACTTCGCTCGATATGATCATGCATCTCAACAACATGATGCAGCTACAAAATCTAAAAATCGGCGATGAGCTTACTGTGATGTCGCTCAATTATCGCATCCTCATCGAGCCACAACGCAACTCCCTCTCACTATGGGATGACGCAAAATTTATCTGTGATTACCCCATTCTAAAAATTCAAGGAGCAGTTCCAGCCGCTGGCACCACCGTGATTGCAACGCGCCGCGCAGAGCTCGGTGGAAAAATTGTATCACCCACTGCCGCCGAATACCGATCCACCAGAAAAAGCATCGCTCTTAAAAACCCTGCCATCCAAATTCTTCCCTACGACGAAGGCAACGAACCCCCGCCCCGAGGCCTTTTCATCAAAGAAGCCGATCTCGAAGAGCTTTTCCTCCTCACCCGCAACGGAAACGTCGTGGAGATACGTATTTCCAAGAAATAGGGTTCTATCGGACTTCGGGTTTTTTGGACCACTGAGTCACAGAGAATCTGGAGGACACAGGGAATTAAAAGTTTTTGGAATGGGAAGATTTCAGAGAAATCCATCGCTTTGACATGAGCTTAAACCATTTATCCTCTGTGTCCTCAGTCTTCTCTCCTTCCTCTGTGGTAAATTAGCCTGAAAAAAGGGCAGGCCTTAATTCAGGGTTGAGAGGGTAAAAAATGATCATTTTCCTAGCGATCTTCGCCCCGAAACCCCTAAACTCTCCCCAGTTGAACGTCCGCTTCGCGCTCGAAATTTGATTTTTTTTCCATCATGCAACTTCTCGAATTTGAAAAACCCGCCGCTGAACTTGAAAAAGAGATAGATAAACTGCGCTCGAAATCCGCTGCTCAGAATCTCGATTTATCGGTCGAAATTTCCACGATGGAGCGCAAACTCGCCGAAACCAGATCCGCGATTTATCAAAATCTGACCCCGTGGCAGCGCGTCCAAATCGCCCGCCACACGCAACGTCCTTTCATGCTCGATTATGTTTCACTCGCTTTCACGGATTTCAGCGAGCTCCACGGTGATCGCCACATCGGGGATGACGCGTCCATGCCCGGCGGATTCGCCATGTTAGGTAAACACAAATGCGTTGTGCTCGGGCATCAAAAAGGCCGCGATACGAAGGAAAACCTCAAGCGCAACTTCGGCTCCGCACATCCAGAAGGCTATCGCAAATCTCTCCGCTTGATGAAAATCGCCGAGAAATTTTCTATGCCCATCATCGCTCTCATCGACACTCCAGGAGCTTTCCCAGGAATCGGTGCGGAAGAACGCAACATCGCAGAAGCCATCGCGTTTAACCTCCGCGAAATGATGCTGCTCAAAACTCCCATCATCGCCGTCGTCATCGGCGAGGGCGGCTCCGGCGGTGCACTTGGTATCGGTGTCGCCGATCGCGTGTTGATGATGGAAAATGCCTACTACTCCGTCATCTCACCCGAAGGTTGTGCAGCCATTCTTTGGAAACACCGCAAACATGCTCCAGAAGCCGCAGAGGCCATGAAACTTGTCGCTCCAGATCTGATGCAACTCGGTCTGATAGACGGAGTTATCCCTGAGCCAGTCGGCGGTGCTCACCACGACCATGCCACCACTGCTCTTTCTTTCCGTGAATACGTCTGCAAAGAGCTCGATCACCTTTGCTCCCTAAGCACCGAAACACTACTCCAAGAACGCTACGATAAATTCCGTAAGTTCGGTGAGTGGAATGAGGCGTAACAGAAAGGAACCGCGATTTGAAATCGCGACTGCAACCGCTTTTCATCAAGTAAACCGAATGATCTAACGAGCCGCTCAGCTAAGCTCCGACCTCTACCAGATTTATTGACGATTGATGATTTCCAATTGTTGATTTTTGATCTGTAAGAAAATCCACATCCTCATCCAACGGACTTCTCACCCCCAATCCATGACTCATCGACACGTGCAGATAAATCTCAGTCGTCGTAATATCTTCATGGCCCAATAGATCCTGAATGGTTCTCAGATCCGTTCCATTTTCCAACAAATGCGTCGCAAACGAATGCCTCAGCGCATGACTCGTCACCCGCTTCTCAATTCCCGCTGCTGCGGCACTTCGCTTGATCGCTTCACTGTATACTTTTTCGTGCAAGTGATGACGTCTTCTGATGCCGCTCTCCGGATCCACCGAAAGTTGTTTCGCTGGAAATAACCAAAACCACTCAAACGTTTCCGCTGCATTACGGAACTTCCGCGCCAACGCACCGGGAATGTAGACACCGGGCTGCTTTTCACTGCGATCTTGCTCCCACATGCATCTCACCCGCTCAATATGAGCTGCAATATCCTCCAGTAAACTTCGCGGCAAAACCGTCATCCGATCTTTATTCCCTTTGCCTTGTCTTACCGTCAGCGTGCCGCGGTCCAAATCCACGTCCTTGATCCGCAAGCTCACCAATTCAGATAAACGCAAACCCGCTCCGTATTGAATCCGCGCGGCAAGCGCGTAACGCGCATCTTGAGACTCCAACTTTTCAAACAATCTCCTTGTCTCGGGCTTAGATAAAACAACCGGAATCCTTGTCCCCGTCTGCTTCAGTCTGACCCCGAAGACTGGATCTGCGATATCGAGCACATATTTAAAAAAGAACGCCAACGCATTGAGCGCCTGCTTTTGGGTAGAATAGGAGCAGTCCTCATCTTTCACCACTGATGTTAGGAATCTAGTAGCGGTCTCCACCTTCATCACCTCGCGCTCGTCTTTGGCGAAAAGCGCGTAACGTGCCGCCCAAGCACCGTAACACTGCTTGGTTCTCAGTGCCAAACCTCGGCGAGCACAGGCCGACCGCACCGCTGCGCGAACCCGTTCTGCTATGCTACGGTGATCAACACCAGCCTCGGCACACGAATCTAACCATTTCAAATACCACTGAATCGCATCTGACCATTGCTCCAACTGCCATGTCTCCCGTTTACGATCCTCTCTGAGAACCTCATGCCGCCAAAATGCTTTTGCTGCATCGCGACCTGCCTCCAATTCGTTGCGGAGACGGAAATTTTCAAACCATTCCAGCACAAGGAGAAATCCAGATCGCTCTCGATCATTCAAACCACGGAATTCCGAAAGATCCTTTCTCCAGCAGCAGCGTGTTTTGGGGGTAGACATATAACCTTAAAAACAGCTTTTGCCGTTTCCGTCAACCTAAAAGTGTTCATAAGAACATAATATGTGAATCTGCCTAAAAAACGCATAAACCGCAAAACTCATCCACGAAACCCAGGATACTATCAGCAAAGGAAGTTTTGGGATAATCAGCGGATTAGGATTTTCTGATAGTACCCATCCAACCTAACAAATTCCTTGTTGTTATTGAGATATTTAGATTGGATCTAGAAGTAAACCCCGCCTGATATACACACGTGGGACTCTACTAATAAAAACTGTTCAGCAAAGGATCAAGAGTAGTGAAGTCCTCGCCCGTGAGGACGAACGTCGGCACGTATCCAAGATCGCGTTGGGCCAGTTGCCGCGCCCGTCCAAGGATGTCTTGCCGCACCCATTCCGGGTAGTTGGCCTTCAGCTCGGAAGCG
>CAMCYT010000222.1 GCA_945885485.1 Prosthecobacter debontii | reverse complement strand
ATTGGGGCAAAGGAGAGTTCATCGTCGCGCGCACGACATTCGAGGTGGAAAAACTCGACTACGATTCCTACCGCCTGAGTATTCTGAACCCGCAAGGCTTCAAGGTTTACCTGAACGGGCACCCTATCGTGGGCTACGGCTGGTGGCAGACCAATCCCCACTATGCGCCTTGGCCGCTCGGCCCCGGCGAGGTCGCGCACTTGAAAAAGGGCACCAACGTCATCGCGGTCTACACCAACGTGGAATATGACGAGACGACGAAAGCCCCGTTCGGGCAGTTGGATTGCTTCTTCGAGGGCTTGAAGGAGTCGGACTTGGAGTGAAATGTGCCCTTCGCGTCTCGTCACTACCCTGTTGCATTCTGTAACTTCCAGCCATGTACAATCACGACGATCCATTTCAAGCAGCCCGGGCGAAATGCCCGATCCATGTCGGCACTTTCCAAGGGGAACGCGTGCCGATGATCCTGCGTCTCAAGGACGTCCGGGAGGCGGCGAAAGACACCGTGAAGTTCAGCTCGGACGCGCCGCGGCGGATTCCGATCCCCTCGGAGGAGGATGTCCGGACAGTCCGCCAGTATCCGCTGGAAGTGGATCCGCCGGTGCATGCAGAGTATCGCAAGATCGTGGAACCGTTTTTCCTGCGCCCGAAGCAACCGGACGTGCTGGCGAAGATCCACCGCTTGATCGACTCGCTTCTCACCAAGGCGCTTGAATCGGACTCCATCGAGGCAGTGAAGGACTTCGCCATCCCACTCCAATCCTACGCCCTGACTTATCTACTAAACGTATCCGAGAAGGAAGCGGAGTTATGGGTGAGTTGGGGAATCCATGTGTTTAAAGACGGCGACGGAAAATCCAAGGGGCCGTTTATGGAAAAATACTCGCAGCAGATGTTCGAGGCCGCTGCCGAAAACCCGGGTGATGATTTTTTCTCAGCTCTGAATCAGGCTCAGTTCGAAGGCCGGCCTCTAACGATGGAGGAGAAACTCGGTTATGCGAACATCGCCTTTGCCGGAGGCCGCGATACGATCATCCATACAGCCACCCGCATCATTTCTTACTTCGCGGAAAATCCCCAGGCACTGGCGTGGATTCGTGAAAATCCGGACAGGATCACGCTGGCGTCCGAGGAGTTTTTCCGCGTTTTCATACCTCTCACTCACATCGGGCGAGTCTGTCCGGTGAAGACGGATGTGCATGGCTTCGAGGTGCAGCCTGATGGGCTCGTCTCGCTTTGTTGGTCGGCCGCCAACCGCGATCCCGAGGTGTTCGACGAACCGAACGAAGTCCGGCTCGACCGCAAACCGAACCCTCATGTGGCCTTCGGATTCGGTCCACACATTTGCCTTGGATCTCATCATGCGCGGGCCATCATGCGAGGGCTGATCCAGAAACTCAGCGAGCGGGTTTCTAACATTGAGATAATCGAAACCGTCGAAATGATCGAAAAAGAACCCGACTACACCCGCAAGATCGGCTACGAACTGTTGCGGGCTAAATTCGCGAAGCTCGAAAAATGATCATTCGCGCGAAGGCGGCCGTCGCCGATAAAAACGGATCTTTCACCCTCGAGGAGATCGAAGTTCATCCGCCGCAAGCGGGTGAGGTGCGGGTGGCGCTGAAGGCGTCGGGCATTTGTCATACCGACCATGATTCGCTCAACTGGGGCTTTATCTCAAAAACAATTTCTTTAAAGTCACTCCCACTACCTGATAAAACCACAATACTTAAATATGCAAACCCTTAGCCATCTGGATTACATCGTCTTCTTTGTCTATTTTGCCATCGTGGCGAGTTACGGACTCTGGGTTTACAGGCGGAAATCAAAAACCTCAACCTCCGCGTCTCATGAATACTTTCTCGCTGAAGGGTCACTCACTTGGTGGGCGATTGGAGCGTCGTTGATCGCCTCGAACATTTCCGCCGAGCAGTTCATCGGGATGAGCGGTTCCGGGTTCACCATTGGACTGGCTATCGCGACTTACGAGTGGATGGCAGCGGCCACTTTGATCATCGTGGCGGTGTTTTTTATTCCGGTTTATCTGAAAAACAAGATCTACACGATGCCGCAGTTTTTGCAGCAGAGGTATAATAGCAAGGTCGCGATGATCATGGCGGTCTTTTGGTTACTGCTATATGTTGGAGTGAATTTAACTTCCATTTTGTATCTCGGGGCTTTGGCGATCAACAGCATCTCCGGCATCAACCTGACATTGTGTATGGCAATGCTCGCGCTGTTCGCGATTTTCATCACCCTTGGCGGGATGAAAGTGATCGGCTACACGGATGTCATTCAGGTGTTCTTTCTGGTTTTGGGCGGATTGATTACGACTTATCTTGCGCTTGATCTCGTGGCCGAGAATTTCGGGGGTAATGGGATGATGCAGGGCTTTGGATTCGTAAAAGACAAGGCTCAGGATCATTTTCACATGATCCTGCATCAGGACAATAAACATTATATGGATTTGCCAGGACTGACCGTGCTGGTCGGCGGGATGTGGATTGTGAATTTGAACTATTGGGGTTGTAACCAATACATCACTCAAAGAGCTCTCGGGGCGGATCTACAAACCGCACGCTCTGGTATCTTGTTTGCCGCATTCCTCAAGCTCTTGATGCCAGTGATCGTCGTCTTGCCGGGTATAGCCGCGTATGTGCTTTATCAGGAAGGAAACTTCCAGACAGAGATGCTTCAAAACGGGGAGGTCAATCCAGATCGCGCCTATCCGGTGTTGCTCAATTTGTTGCCTTCGGGTTTAAAAGGAGTGGCATTTGCCGCATTGACCGCTGCGGTGGTGGCCTCCCTCGCCGGCAAGGCGAACAGCATCGCCACGATTTTCACGCTGGATATCTATTTGAAGAAGATCAATCCCCAAGCAGACGAGAAAAAAATGGTGTGGATCGGTCGTGTATCGGTGGTCGTTGCGATGCTCATTGCGGTGATTATCGCTCCTTTGTTAGGAATCGATAAAAAGGGCGGGTTTCAGTATATCCAAGAGTATTCGGGTCTCATTTCTCCCGGGGTGTTTGCGATGTTTATTCTGGGATTCTTTTGGAAGAACACGACATCGAGTGCTGCAATGTTTGCCACGGTCGGTGGCTTTATTTTGTCCTTGATCTTCAAGTTCCTGCCGAGCGTGGTGGATCTTTCATTCCTGGCACCCATCGGATATGCCAAAGCCAATGCGGCCGGGGTTTATGAAATTCCATTTCTCGACCGAATGGGCATTGTGTTCGTCTTATCAGTGATCGGGATGATCATCATCAGCAAATACGAAGTCAGCCGTGGAGTTAAAACCAATGGATTGGAAATTGATCGCTCGATGTTCAAAGTGACCAATGGCTTTGCAGTGGGGGCTCTGATGATTCTTGGAATGCTTGCGGCCCTTTACACGATCTTCTGGTAAAATTACCGCCAAGAAACTGCTTTTGAGATGAAGGTCGCGGGTAGAGTTCTTGGTTGGCCGTAGTATCCATCAGTTGAACTGAGCTGCCATCCATTGCTTTGAGTGTGAAGTCATGCCACAGGTTGCGAACATCAAGCGGCTTTCCGTCTTTATTTTTCAACGAAAATGGCCTTAATAACGTGCCATTCAGGCCAGTCCTCATTTGTCGCTATGCGAATTGCATCTGCGTGTTGATTGGATTTTTTGCAGAGGACAGAATCCTGTGCTCCCTCCACAAAGCGTAAATCTCTGGCTAGCAGATCTACTGTGTTTCATGCCGAGGAAAAGGAAGCTTGTGGCGCCGTCGCAAATGATTCTAATTGATATCAAAGCTCCATGTCAAAACGCCGATCAAAAATTGCCAAATCTGAAGAGAATAATGGGGGAGGCGAGGTTAAGGAGAGGAAATTTATTAAGCTTTTAAAGACTGATATCCAAGATCTTGAAATCGGTAGCGCGTTGAAGCGTTTGGGCAATATTCAAGTCATAGAGTGGGAGCTAAGGAAGTCCAAAGACCCAGTCGATGCAGCTACGGCCAAGTCCTCCACAAAGGCGCCAAAAAGAAAAATTAACGCGAAGGATTTAAAAGCACTCGCTGCGAGCCTGAAAAATTTCCTCGAATATTTGGTGATCAATCTCGTCGACGAACCCTTAAAATCGAAGATCGATATTAGTGAAATTTCACCCGGATTACTACGCCTCAATCTTGTGTTGGTGAAGCGTGATGTTGCGATGTTGATTGGTAGGGATGGTCTTACGGCTGAGCCGATTCGCAGTTTGCTCAAATCCATGGGTAAAAAGAATGGGGTGGATGTTTTGCTTAAAATTGTCTCTCATGAAGAGAACAATAGCCTCGCTCAATGCGATGCTTAAAAATTGCCTAACATATCATTGACGCTGAAAAATGTTTCAGCTAATTTCATAACGAATTTACATCATCTATCATTCGAATTTAAAACCAGACGATGACAAACCCTATCCCATCTATTCATTTTGAATCGGGCCTAGAAATTGGTTATAATAGCACGCTTGCTCGTTTTGGCGATGTGGTGAATCTAAGC
>CAMCYT010000221.1 GCA_945885485.1 Prosthecobacter debontii | reverse complement strand
TCGTGATCATTCCGACGTGCTTACCCGTCTGCATGATACCGGGCAGCATGTAGGTTTTCCCTTCACGAATACAGTTTGCAACGGCGGGCGTATTCACGAGCAACTCTAGTGCGAGCGCGCGGGATTTGCCATCAATGGTAGGGACGAGTTGTTGCGAGAGAATGCCGCGCAGGGATTCGGAAACCATGATACGGATCTGATCGCGTTGATCGGTGGGGAAAACATCAAGCACACGGTCCAAGGTCCGCGGTGCATTTCCGGTATGCAGCGTCGCAAGCACTAAGTGACCCGTTTCAGCAGCTGTGAGGGCTAGCTGGATCGTTTCCAAATCCCGCATCTCACCCACCATGATCACATCCGGATCTTCCCGTAATGCGCCTCGCAAAGCTCGCGCAAACGATTCGGTATGCTTATGCACCTCGCGCTGATTGACGTGGCATTTTTTTGAGTCAAAGATATATTCGATCGGATCTTCCAAAGTTAGAATATGATCTTCTCGATCCATATTAATAAAATCAATGATGGACGCGAGCGTCGTGGATTTACCCGAACCCACTGATCCAGTGATGAGGATGAGACCGTTTTGATAGCGCGTCAGAGGCACAATGTGCTCAATAGGCAGTCCGATTTCCACCATCGTGCGCATCTGGGTATTGATGATCCGAAACACCATATCATAACCCAAACGCTGTTTTACAACTGAAGCCCGGTAACGGCCATCCGAACCCTGATACGCAAAGTCTATATCACCGCGCTCTTGCAAACGGGCCCATTCATCTTTTCCTAAAAAGGAGCGCACTAGACCCTCGGTTTCATCAGGTTTCAAGTTTGGATGATCTTCCCAAATTGGCATCAGAGCACCGGAGCGACGCCATGCGGGAGGATACGCCGTTGCGAGATGAACATCCGAGCAATTGTATTCTCGTCCGAGTTTTAAATACTCATCGACGTGATCTAGGACTTTGTGTTCCGACATTGAATGAAGTTTGGTGTTGTAGGTAAAAGGTTGCTAATTAGTTATTCATGGTAAACCAAAATAAAAATATCATGTCAATATGGGTCGCGCCTATCTTGCATATAAAGGTTACTTGAACGTCCTCTCAGCTGATTCTGAAGATAATCTTTGAGCAGTTTGGTTGCGTAAACTTTCAGGGCTGGCTTAGCCAGAGAAAACATCATCAGCAGTAACCCGACAAACCAGCCACGATGCTTTTTTATTGGTTCATGCTTGGGTTCACGACCCTTGGATTTAAACAACAAGCTACCCACAAAGCCAACGCCCAAAGAGCCTCCGAGCCATTTCAAGGGACTCGCTCTGAGGGAATCCCTGATCCGCAATGGAACGTCCAATTTCCGTCTGAGCTGAACATGCGCTTGCCCAATCTGAAACCGAGCAGCGTCGCTGCACCGTATCAGCTCTGCGAGTTCGAGCGATTTTTGAGTTGATTTAGCCATTGGCGGTCTTTTTCAAATTCTTCACAAGTGATCGGAAACGATTCAACTTTTTTAATTCTCTTGATGGTCAATAACATCACTAAAGAAATGAATAAGTAAACTCCACCTAACGAAAAGGCAGCGAAATACCATGGGCAATTGCAATACGCGGAAATCACTCCAATCAAACCAGCAGTCAATAGCCCCCATGTCGCAATCAGACAGAAAACGGTGACTCCCCATAAGATCAGCTTTCTAGCCACCACTTCAATCGCGTCCTCTGCTTCGATACGAAAAATCCCGATGCGTGAAGCAATCAAACTGGGGATGGCCTCTTTCCAATCTTGAGGAATGCGACTTTCCCCTGAAACAGGATCACCCTGTGCCTTTGAGCTGGGCAGACCTGAAGAATCTTGACTCATAAGTGAAGTGTGTGGAAAATTGACAACCTCAAGCAACCTGATGACACGATCTAACAAAAATATAAGATCATGATCGGATTACATGCGGTTTCAATCAATTTAACGACGCACGATGAGTCCGATCAAAAAACCGACTCCGAGGGCGCCGAGCACAGCTTTGGTTGGATTTTCGCGGATGTAATCTTCGGCAGTTACATGAATTTCCTTCGCTTTCACGCGAGTTTCATCCCACTGCAATTGTGCGACTTCTTTAACATGTGAAGCTTTTTCAGTAGCGACGGTTTTGAAGTGCTCGGCCTTCTCGACAGCGACGGTTTTGATTTGCTCGGCTTTCTGGACAGCACTTGCCTTGAGAGCGTTCGCCGTTTCAATAGCGCGATCTTTCACATGTACTGCTTGTTCGCCAGTGGTTTTAGCAAAATCACCTGCTGCTGTACGAAGGTCATTTGCAGCCGATGCGACAGCCGCGTTTCCTGTATTTGAAAATGGATTCTCGTTCATAATATCTTGGGTTATTGCCTCAATAATTCAAAGCAACTTTTATACCACCAATACTACAGAATCTGGCAAATAAGGCAAGAACACATTAAAGCCAGCCTAGCGCTTGAGCTGGCTTTCGATCCGCTCGATCCGCTCCTTCAAGCCTGGTTGCTTGCTGAGCTCACTGGTCACTTTCTTACATGCGTGAATCACGGTTCCGTGGTCTCGCCCGCCAAAGGACTCGCCGATTTCCATGAGCGAACTGTGGGTCAGGGAGCGACTCAGATACATCGCCACCTGTCGTGGAAACGCGATACTCGCCGGCCTGCGCCGTGAAATCATGTCCGCCATCCGAACGTCGAAAATTTCTGCAACCGCCCGCTGTATGCCGTCGATACTGACCTGACGGCTGGCTTCTTCTTGGATGAAATCCCGGAGCAGATACTCGACTTTTTGCACCGAAACGCTCTCACCCGCAAGAGACGCAAACGTAGCAACCCGAACCAAAGCACCTTCCAAACGACGCACGTTCGAACGGATTTTCTCAGCGAGGAAATTCAGCACAGTCTCATCCACAGAAACTTTCCATTCCAGAGACTTCTTCTTCAAGATCGCCATCCGAGTCTCAAGCTGCGGCGGTTGTAGCTCGACAGTCAATCCGCATTCGAAACGAGAAATCAGACGTGGCTCAATGCTCTTGATCTCGCACGCAGGACGATCACTGGTCAGCACCACTTGGTTACGACCATCAAGTAAGGTATTGAAGGTATGGAAAAACTCTTCCTGAGAACGCTCTTTGCCTGCCAAAAACTGCACATCGTCGATTAGCAACACATCCGAACTCCGATAACGGCGGCGGAACTTCTCGATGTCTCCCTTACGAATCGCCTCGATAAACTCGTTGGTAAAGCGTTCACAGGTCAGATAAATGACCCGCGCATCAGGACGGCGGCGCAAAATTTCCTGACCGATGGCGTGCATCAGGTGAGTTTTACCCAAGCCCGAACCACCGTGGATGAAAAGCGGATTGTAACCCACGCAAGTTTTGGTCGCAACGGCTTCACAAGCTGCATGCGCGAACTGGCTGTTGCTGCCCACGACAAATTTATTGAAAGAGTAATCTGGATTCAAGCCCGCTGCTTTCGCGCGCTTCTCAAGCATGTCGCTAGGGAGCTCGATTCTGATTTCCGGGTGCGCGATCTCTGATGTAATATTTTCCAATGCGCTGTCCTCCGCACTCTCCGCCACCATGATTTTCACGTGATGCATTCCCACATGCACTTCACCCGCTGCCAACATCAACTCAGGAAAATAATTCGTCTCAATCCACACCTGATGAATCTCACCCGGCACGGTAACAATTCCTTCACCACTCGTCATACTCTGCCAAGTCGCCGTTCCAAACCAACGTTGGAATGCATCACCCCCAATCGACTTTCTCAATAAGTTCGAAATACTCTGCCACTCTCCCGCGCCATCATCACTCGAACTATTTTCTGCGTGATCGATCTCCTCCATTATAGGCTTCGGTATTTTGTTCTCTGAGAGTTTTCTATTCATGGCTGTCATTTCCTGCATTTCTCAGCACCCCCTATGGCCTGCTCCAACGCAACGGTCGAGACGGACAATGGACACGTATTTCTCAGGTGAAAAATTTTTAAGAATGCCCTCTAACAGATGAAACTTGTTTTCCGTATTCCACAAGCGTTCCACGAAAATAAATTTTTAAAACTTGACTCGAATTTTCTTTAGCTTTTGTGAAACAACTCAGCTATCTATCAGATCAATTCACCGCAAATCCTTGATCTACATAGGAAAACGATCTGACGAAGCCGTCACAAAATTTTAGTTAATCATAGCCGATTCCAATCCTTAAGGATGGTAGTGATAATCTTACCTCTCCACCTAGTCGAAGTGCTAGGGTTCCAACTCAAATTTCGAGTTAAATAGCTCATTCCGAACCCATTTTTAAGACAAAGTATAGACGGTTATCGGAGTGATTCTAGATGGGAAAATGAACCGCAATGAGAGCGAAGCGGACATAGACGAACAAAAAATTAGGGGCTGTACTAGCTAAGCGACAAAAAACCGCATAACTAGACAAGTCAATGTATCAAAGAAAAAGCCGTCTTCCAGCCCGAAAGCAAAGCGAGTTAATCAAACTTTTTGTCGTAGGCGCAACAGCTCGTGCAGCGGCCGAGATCAC
>CAMCYT010000220.1 GCA_945885485.1 Prosthecobacter debontii | reverse complement strand
AACTCCTTTCACCCTCGTCTGTCCCTACACCCTCCTCGCCCACTATGACGAACTCAGCTGGTGCGAAGACTGCGGTGTCCCTACCAACTTGCTACGCATTTCAGTAGGCACAGAACCCGCAGAAACCATCATTGCTGCCTTTGAGGAAGCTTTATCCTGAAGGGATAACAGACATTAGCCTAGGGTCGAGGAATGTAATGACGACCACCCTAGGGGTTATCACACACACACCCATTGCACCCTGAAGGGAGTGCCAGAACCGAAACATCATCAACATCGATACCTCTGCGACCCGCTTCGGGGTCGAATTTTTGTTTCTCGCGATTCCCGGGGTGGTCGTCGCTGTGCTCCTCGACCCCGGGCTAATTTCTATGATCCCGTTGGGATCTGGATTTGTTAGGAATTTAAAATCTTCCCTCTATCGACACCCTGCAATCCAATAAGCAGTTGCGACCCAACTCACCCACTTTACACTATTACTACTCTTGCTTCTTGCCTCTTGATTCTCACCGTCTTGTGTCTAACCCTTTCCTTTTCCATGAAACACCAATCTCTTCTCCTCACATCCCTCGTCACCGTTTTCTTCAGCGCTTGCGTAAACCAAAAGAACCTCCCAACCACGGTTCAGAAAATCGATCCGTTACGTTATGCGGGTGAGTGGCATGAGATAGCTCGTTTGCCCAATACCTTCGAAAGAGGCTTGGTGGCTGCAAAAGCCACCTACTCGCTCAATCCAGATGGCACCCTCAAAGTCGTCAACGAAGGCCTCAAGGAAAATGGCAAAACTACCAGCATCGAAGGCACTGCAAGATTCGTAAATCTGCAAGAACCCGGTAAACTCAAAGTCCGTTTCAACCGCTTCCCCGCGAACCTCTTCGAAGGTGATTACTGGATCCTCGACCTCAACCCTCAATACACCCGCGCTCTAGTCGGCTCCCCGAACCGCAAATTCATCTGGCTCCTCTCCAAAAATCCCAACGACCAAAAAGAAGATTTCAAAGAATTTATCAAAAAAGCCAAAGAGCTAAATTTCGAAACCGGTCCGCTCTACTTCAATGCGAAAAGGATCAATTAAGGAAAAGGAGTCTGAAAGGTTTTAATCCCTGATGGGATCTGGCGCTTACTGCACCGCTAGCAAAGTCTTCTTGTAATTCGCCAAGGCCGTCTCTGACATGGACTTTGCCCATTCATTGTAATCAGCCTCAGGCACAACTTCCATAGCTCCCGTCATGTTCGCATGACCCTCACCGCAGAGCTGACCGCAGACGATGGAAGTTTCCATGGGTTTCACAGGCGTGAACCACATGGCGATTTCCTTACCGGGGATCGCATCTTGCTGAATCCGCATAGGGACAATGGAGTAGTTATGAATCACATCTTTTGTGCTGATGTTCAGCACCACTGGACGATTGCTTGAAAGCTTGAGTGTGGAATCGACATAATCATCATGCGCGTTCGGATCGGTGTAATCAATGCCGAGGGAATTGGTATCGCTGATCAAATCCGGATCGGTGCGACCGAATTTACCATCAAGACCGGGGTAATGGTAAGTCCAACCGAACTGCCAACCCACCACACGAACCCGGATCGGATTCATATCTTTGACTTTATCCCATTCATCGACGCGATTGGCCCAGAGCGGAAAAGCGAACCCAAGGAGAAGCACGGCTTCGATAATGATCACAGCGACTTCCATGTGACTGGAGAGATGACTCCGAACGCCATTATAGGAGGCTTTGGGGTTGTTTTTGTGCCAAAATTTGACGAGACAGACAAAAAAGAATGCCGTCCATCCGACAAACAGAGCGATCATAAACCAATGGACAACGTCCATCAAGTGATCGACTTGTCCACCGTGTGCGGAGTAGTTTTCAGGGAGGCCTAATAATTCGGATGGGCTCATGATAGATAAAAAGTGTTATGTAAAATAGAAGGATTTCGGCTTACTCGCGCACGAAGTCGTCTTGGAGTTCAGGATCAAGGTTTTTGCCGTCGCGGAAGATCATGCGGATCATATAAAAACCGACCCCGCCGAGAACGGAGAGAATGACCACCAATAGGGCGAATATCGAGTAACCAGCGGCATCACCACCACCCTCGATCATTGAGGTGCGGCAAGTGGAACAGGCAAGATTGAAAAGGTTCATAGAAAGTTCAGAGGTTAAGTTTCACAGCTTTGCGGTAGAAATAAAATCCGTACAGAGGCATCAAAAGAATTCCGACAATACCCGTGTAACCGAGAACAGTCGCAAGAGTCGAAGGCTCCGGCGCGAGCACAAAAGCCCACAGGATCAGAAACGCGCAGAGCAGCGTGCAAACCGTTATGAAGACTATATGGAAACCGCGTAGAGACATGGAAAATTAAAGGTAAAAGAAATTATCAAAGATCGGGCTGTATTTGGCGAGAAACAATATCGCAAACATCGACGCGCAAAGCAAAAGTGCACCGATAAAAATCCAGTAAATGGCTTTTTTCTCGTGATTCAAGTGCATGAAAATCAAGCCCACTAAGCTGGCTTTGGTGGTGGCGATGATCAGACCGAGAATCGCGTCCCATTTATCAAAGCCGTGCTCGCCAATATCCAATGCCTCAACCGTTGCAACCAAAACAGTCGCGACCGTGCCGATAAGCAGCAAGCCGAAAACAAGCATGTAGGTTTTCTTGGACTTCTGAATTTCTTCAACTGAATTAGCCATTTCTAAAAATCGTGTTTGAGGTGAATGTGGTTAAGTGGGAAACGATGACGGATTACATCAAATAAAGGATAGGGAAAACGAAGATCCAGACCAAGTCGACAAAGTGCCAGAAAAGTCCGCCGACTTCGACGCGGTTACAGAGCCACTCAGGATTTTCGTCATACATTCTGCGTCCGAAGAACAAGTAGTAAGCGAGGACGATGGCGCCACCGACCACGTGTAATCCGTGAAGACCTGTGATGGTAAAGTAGATTGCGTAGTAGGTATTCCATGCCGGAGCGAACTTCGATGCGAATCCGATTTGTTCGCGAGGAATCGACAAATGTGGGAAGGTCAAAGGAGCATGACTATCATGCCCATGAGATGCCTCCTCATTTGAATTATGAGAAGTCGCTTCCTTTTCGTCAGGATTCCTAGCATTGTAGTTCGGTCCCATGAACTCCTCTTTGAGCTTATCTGTTCCCGATAGATCGATCTTATGCTTTTCTTCGCCGTATTTCGCAAATTCCTTCCAGCCGATACGATACATCTCTTTATGAGTCGGCACACGATTCGGCTCACCCTTTTCATCCAGCTTATAATCGTCTTTCAAACGCTGTCTGAGCTTTGTGATTTCTGCTTCATGCCACGCCCAAATTTCGCGAACAAAAGGATCGTTTTGCATCAACCATGAATTCGCGATGGCGACTTCAGGCTTGATGCCTTTTTTCTCCGCCTTCATGACGAGGTATTGGAAATCGATGGCATCCATGTAATGAAATTCCATCGGGCTAGGGAGGAGTGTGCCGTTGATCACGGTGTCATCACGAAGTTTGGATTGCTCAGCACCTTCCTTGACATCGCGTGGTTTGAAGGAAACTTCGAAAGACTTATCGACCTTGAAAGTCGCACCTAGGATATCGGTGAGTAGTTTCGGTTTGATGGCTTTCTCGTCAATGCTCACTTTATCCGAATACTCCCAGTCCGATTGTCCGGGATGTTTGGGTTTGGCGATTTCCCATGCATCAGCAAGGGCTTTTGAGCGGAGCGTTTGGTTATGATTGCGGGCGCTGATTTGCGCTTTCGCAATTTTCTCAAGTAGCTCAACTGTCAGCGGAGCGCCCGCTTTGAAGTAGGTTTCCTTCTCATCGGAATAGCCTTCAGCGCCTTTTACGTCGGCAGCAAGCTTAAGGGTCGCACCGGCGGCTTTGGCTTCTGCTAGAATTTCTTCCACCCATTTTGCATGAAAACGAAGGTTATTATAAACGATAGTGGAACCTTCTGTGAGCTGGATGTTGATTCGGTTTTTCTCGATGTGTGTGCCATCATAGTAAGCGAGATGACCTTCGACCACTGAGTAATCATCTAGGCGAACCGCTTGGTGATGGAACTTCACATTGTATTCCACGCCTTTAAGCACCATGAACAGCAAGGCACAAAGAATCGTGATCCACATGTAGATTTGGAATTGTCTCCAGTTACGAAGTTTCAAAGCCGCCCATGCGAAGACCACGGTGACGGAAGAACCGATGAGCACGAAGGTGTTGATCAGACCCGGAAGCACGGGAAGCGTCCGCTCCGGCCATGGGTAATCGGCACCGAGGCGCAGAAATACGTAGGCCGAGAAGAAGCCGCCGAACAGCATGACCTCGGATGCTAAGAACAACCAGATGGCGATCTTTGCGTTGAACAGGCCCGTGTCTTTCCGGGCGTTGACGATGTATGGGATTTCCATTTCTTAAAGTTTGCTAGAGTTCAGTTTTCAGTTCTGAGGAAGACTGAAGGTTAGTGAGTTTCTTTGTTATTGGATTCCTCCACTGATTTTATAGGAGCTTGCCATTGCGGGTAATAATCCTTGTCGCAATCTGGACGAGAGTATTCGTAAGG
>CAMCYT010000219.1 GCA_945885485.1 Prosthecobacter debontii | reverse complement strand
AGCGGAGTTCATTTCTTTCGCTACGTCTGCGATGAGTGTCTGTGCTGCGATGTCTTTTTGATCGAGCTTGAAAATGGCTTCAGCTGCGGTCATACGGATGATGGGTTCTGCATCATTCAGAAGCGGCGTGAAGTCATCCGGTTTTACTTCGGTGGATTTTCCGGTGAGTTGAAGCAAACCATTCGCTCCCCAATAACGTTCAACGGGATCTTTGGATTTCACGGCCTCGCGAAAGGTTGGAAGATTCTTTTCTTTCATCTCGGTGGCGGCGAAGGCGAGGTCGGCGATTTTGTTGATGTCGAACGCATCGCTATGAACATGGGTCGCGATGGCGCCTTCTCCTGCGAGATTTTCGAACAAAGGTTCCGGCACGAGACCGGTGTCGTGAGTTTCTTTCATGGTGGCTTTCAAGCGTTCACGCAACGCAGCAAGCTTTCCTGAATACGCGGGATCTTTGGCGAGGTTCTGCATTTCCCATGAATCGGCTGTTAGATCGTATAGTTGCTCGGAGCTTCCCGGGGCTTCCCAAAGCGATTTGTGATAGCCGCAGAGCACATCGTCTTTCCATGCTTTTTGATATGCCACCCAACCCAGCTGGCCGAATTGGTAAAATGAATAAGGGGCGAGCGGAAGGTTCGGTTGAAAATTGCGAATGTATTTCCATTTGCCATCAGTCAAACCGCGGCGCATCCCATAAAGTTCATCAAAGCGATCTGCGTAGAGAAACTCCATTTCATCGGCAGCGGGTTTCTTGCGTTTCTCACCAAGAAATGGCCGGCCCTGCATTTGGGCCGGTATTTCAATACCCGCGAGTGAGAGAAAAGTGGCTGAAAAATCAACAAATGAAACGGGTTCGGTGACACGATCACCAGATTTGAAGGGGGAGAGATTTTGTAATTTCTGAGGAATGCGAATGACCAGAGGAATTTTCACACCCGTTTCTTCGAGATAGCGTTTGCCGCGTGGTAGGATCCCGCCGTGATCTGAGTTGTAAATGATGATGGTGTTATCCGCTAGGCCGGCCTTTTCGAGATCATCGATGATTTTTCCAACCTTCGTATCCATATCCGTGATGCGATCGTGATAACGGGCCATGTCTTTGCGGATTTCCGGGAGGTCTGGTAAGTAAGGTGGAAGCTCAATATCCACTGGCTTCAAACGCTGTGGCTCGGCGGGTGCTTTATTGAAAAGCGAACTTTCGTGAGTGTCGGTGATGTTGAAAATGGCGAAGAATGGTTTTCCATCCGGACAGTTTTTGTAATGCGCTTTGTTAGAAGATTCATCCCAATAAGAGTTGTCGTTGCCTTTGAAATTGTAATCGGTCTTGGAGTTGTTGGTGCAGTAATAACCAGCCGCGCGGAGGTATTCGACGTTGGGTCGGTATGTTTGCGGAATGGGGTGACGCGATCTCATGTGCTGCGTACCGACGGTTGGAGCATATGCACCAAGTAAAATAGTTGAGCGCGCAACTGCACAAACCGGACCGTTCGAATACGCGTGCTCAAATAGAAACCCTTGTTTTGCCAGCGCATCGATGCGAGGAGTCTGTGCTTGGGGGTTTCCGTAGCAGCCAATCCAATGTGAGGAATTATCTTCGCTGACGATCCAAAGAATATTGGGTTTGTCCGCCGCGAAGAGATGCAAGCAAAGAGCGAGAAGTGAGAGGAGGGATTTCATGGGACGAGTGAAATGCGGGCTTACACGCTAAGAAATGCTCCCGACAGGAATCGAACCTGTATTTAGAGTTTAGGAAACCCTTGTTCTATCCGTTGAACTACGGGAGCTAAGAGATGAATTTGATATGTGCTGAGGGACGGCAGCGCAAGCGATAAGAGGCATGCAAAAAACCCCACGCTCACCGTGAGGGCGAGGGTGGGGCCTTTAAAAGCTCTAGGGCTTACAGACCTGGGTTGGTGTCTGTAGGAGATTTGGCGGCTGAAAATTTTCCAGATGGAGTAGACTCTTTGGCGCTGTCCAACTTGCCGAGGTATTGTGGAAGTTCTACGCCGACATTTTTAGCAATCTCATGCAGCGGTGGAACGGCGCCAGCCAAGCCGGAGAGGAAACTCGCGGTGCTGGACTTGCCGTCTGCTCCGTTGCCACTGTCCCAAACGGTGATCTTGTCGATTTTGAGGTTGGCGATGGCTTGTACTTGCTCGCGGACGAGTTGTGGCAAGAGCTCGGTGACGAGCATGTTTTGCGCACCAGCTGGTCCCATACAAGCTTTGATGAGGTCTTCGAAACCTTTCGCTTTTCCTTCGAGAACCGCTTTGGCGCCTTCCGCTTCTGCGAAAAGTTTGGCTTTCATACCGCCAGCTTCCGCTTCTTGCACATATTTGATACCGTCAGCTTCCGCTTGTTTCGCTGCACGAACTGCATCTGCCATACCTTGTTGGATACGACGAACTCGCTCGGCTTCGGCATCCGCTTCCACGATCTGACGATCTTTCGCGATCTGTGCTGGAACCACGATGTCCGCGTATTGAGTCGCTTTGTCACGTTCCGCACGCTGGCGTTCTGCGGCTTGCTCGGAAACGTAGGCCTCTTCTAGCACTTTCGCCTCCGCGACTTTTTCGGCAGCCATCGCGATGCGCTCGGCTTCTGCCTGGGCACTACGGCGTTGCGCATCTGAATTCGCAATATCAATGAGCGAGGTGTTTTCGCCTCGGGTTGCTTCAGCGTTAGCTGCTGCCACGTTGATCCGTTTGTCGCGCTGCATCGCAGCGGCGCCGCTCTCACCATCGCGGTCTGCCATGGCGACTTTGACCTTCGCTTCTGCGATCGCTTTCGAGGCGGCTTCTTGTCCAAGTGCATCGATGTATCCAGAGGCATCGGTGATATCCTGAACGTTCACGTTGATGAGGCGAAGACCGACTTTTTTCAATTCGACTTCGACGCCCATGGAAATGTTAGCGATGAGCTTGTCGCGGTCCGCATTGATTTCCTCAATGTCCATGGTCGCGATGACCACACGCATCTGGCCGAAGATGATATCCTTCGCGAGCTCTTTGACGTGTTCCATGTCCAGTCCGAGCATACGCTCGGCCGCGTTTTCCATAACGCCGGGTTCAGTCGAAACGCCGACCGTGAAAGTAGATGGAGTGTTGACCCGGATGTTTTGTTTGGAGAGGGCACCCGTTAATTGGATATCAATCGGCAGTGGGGTGAGATCGAGGTATTGGTAATCTTGAAAGACCGGCCAAACGAAGGCCGCGCCACCGTGATGGCAGTTTGCGGATTTTCCTCCGCCGACTTTTCCGTAAACCACTAGAATTTTATCTGATGGGCAGCGCCTGTAGCGCATGAGTACGGCGACAAAAAAGACGAAAAAAGTGGCAATAATAGCCGCGGCTCCAATGATAATTTCCATATATATATTTAGGTTGGGTGTGTGGGGTGAATATTTGCTTAGTCGAGCGGCTCGACGATGAGAGTTGAGGATCCAATTTTATCCACGACTTTGACTTTGGTTCCGGGCGCTAATGGTTGACTGCCTTTTTGCAAAGCTTCTGCAGTTGTAAGGCGGCCTTGGATCATGACTTCAACTTGTCCACCCGCTCGCTGTACGGGAGAGATAGTGACGTAAACGGTGGCGATTTGACCGATGGCACTGGAGTAATCCAGCTTGCCGTTTGATTGTAAGCGCATGAGTGAGCGCATCATCAGGTAAATGATCAGCATCAAACTAAAGCCCACGCCGAATGCGATCGCGACGGTGGGGATCAGGGCGAGCCCGCCTTTAATACAGATGACGCCGGTCCAACCGAAGCCTGTGAAAAACGCGGTGATTCCACGGACGGAGAAAATGCCCATACCGGAATCGTGATCAGCGATATCGAAACCACCGGATGCATCATCCATTCCAAAAAAGAGGGTCATGATCATTTGAAAGCACAGAACGATCAGCGCAAGGATTGCGATGCCGTAAAAAATTTGCAGATCAAAGTTTAAGGCGTCCCACCAAGATTGAATAAAATTAACCATCGGTGATAAAATGGTTGAAACTGAGCTAAGATGGCAAGCTTAGACTCCTAATAAAAATTCAGAAGCTCGTTTTTCTGACCAATATTCCTCGCCGCCGCCAAAACCCACATGACCTCCTTGGCTAGGAACTTCCAGAAAGAATAATGAGTTAGTTTCAGCTTCTTCAAATGGATAGCACGTAGGACCAAGGAATGGATCATTCGCAGCGTTGATTAATAGAGTTGGAATATTAATAGATGATAAATACTGCCTTGAGCTATTGCGAGTCCAGTAATCCACCGCGCTTTCAAAGCCATGGATAGGTGCGGTGAAGCGATCATCGAATTGTGAAAAGTTCTTAATCTTCGAAATGCCGCTGACATTGAGTGATTCGGGAAACCTAACATGCTTCACTCTAATTTTTGCACGGAGCGTTTTCAGAAATCGCTGCATGTAGATTCGGTTCTGCCATTTCGAAAGTTCGTGAGAAGAGCACGCAAGCTCGCACGGCGCGGATATTGCCACGGCGCGATGAAGGATGGGATGGATTTGATCACCACGCTCGCCGATGTATTTAAGGATCAAATTTCCCCCAAGACTGAAAC
>CAMCYT010000218.1 GCA_945885485.1 Prosthecobacter debontii | reverse complement strand
CCTCGCATCCGCTCCTGACTGGCTTCGAGTTTGTAAACGGTCAAAATCAACACCTCCATCGCAAGAAACGCACCGTATCCCATCCATGTTCTTGGACGCGCAAAAAGTTTACGAAGCTCACCGCAAAGTTGTTGGATAAAGATCATATTAGTTCGGGCTACCTCGGCCATCGAGAATTTCCATATACACATCTTCCAGCGAGCGTCGCACCTTCGAAAAACCGCGAACCCTAACTCCCGCCTTCACCAAATCCTCCACGACTTGCGCGGAATCTACCACTGCTGGCAAGGCGATCCTGCTCGCTTCCAGTAAACTACCCCCGAAACGCTGGATCACTGGTTCTGCCACCGACCATGCTTCGAGATCCACCTGATACGTCGGCACATCATCGGATAAGTTTTTAACCGAGCCTTCAAACACTCGCTCGCCTTGCCGCAGAATCGCCACTCGATCACACATCAGTTCGACCTCAGAAAGCAAGTGAGAGTTAAAAAGAACGGTCATACCTTTCCGCTCGCGCAGCTCTAGGATAAAATCGCGAAACCATTTGATACCCTCAGGATCAAGCCCATCGGTTGGTTCATCTAACAAAAGCAATTCCGGTTCTGGTAACAACGCCTGCGCCAAAGCCAAACGCTGCCGCATCCCGTGGCTGTATGTGCGAACTTTCGAACCAATCCGTTGTTCCAAACCCACACGCCCGACAACTTCACGGGCCGCCTTTTCATCAAATCCTCCCGAATAACTCATCAGGATTTTCAGGTTTTGCCAGCCGGTCATGTAATCGTAAAACGCCGGCGCCTCAAAGATCGCGCCGACTTTGCGTAGTGCCTTGCTGCGGTGTTCTTGCACGGAAATCCCATCGATAAACACCTCGCCTTGATCCGGCGCAACCATTCCGAGAATAATTCCAAGTGTCGTGCTCTTACCCGCACCATTATGCCCAAGCAGGCCGTAGATCTCCCCACGCTCAAGCATGAAGCCAACGTTTTTGAGAGCGGGTTTTCCGCCAAACGTTTTATATAGATTTCTTGCTTCTAACATATTTGAAGTTTCACTCACCTGATACAAAGCGAACTTTTCCTGAACTACTGAAGTCAGCATACAGAAAATTGGTTTTCTCATCATGCCATGCCTCTTTATCACTCACCAAAGGAATACGCTCGGGTCGGTTGTCATTTCCTAAAAATGAAAGCTCATCAATGCGCCGGCCATTTTGAGTGATGTTCCAGTTGTAGCTGCTGCCGGTTTTGCGAAACTCTTTTTTGTCGGACGGGCAATGAAACACTTCTTCACTCTCAACATATCCTGACAGCACTGTCTCCAGCACGGGCTCATCGGAGCTTTTACTTGTCCGCCCCAATGCAAGTTCAGGCAAGTGATTGCTGTTATCGCCCAGATACATCTGTAACCCAATCCCGATCTGGCGCAAGTTTCCAATACATGTGGCCTGTCTGCTTTTCTCCACAAAGGAGAGAGTCACCGGTATTGCGATAGCTGAAAGCACTGCGACGATAGCAATCGTCACCAACAGCTCAATTAGGGTAAATCCGCTTTTTTGTATCGCTCTCATCTCTGCCCGAATTCGTTACCTCTCAATCCTTGCATCACCTCATTCATCGCCTCCATCAAAGGAGCGAGATCGAGTTTCGTATCCGCGCTGGCTTCATTAAAAAACGCACGCATGCCTTCCTGGCTGATTTTTGTCAGAAGCTTATCATCTAGCTCCTGTGCCCTTGTCATCTCCTCCTCCGTCCGACCCTCCTGAATTTCTCTCAATCCCTTCTCCACAAATTCTTTTCTTTGCTCCACCGGCATCTGATCGAGCGCTTCCATGAACCGACCCATTGTTTCCACGATGGTTAAATCGATGAACAAATTTTTCTCCTGAGCGTCGAGTTTACGGAAAAAATCCTCGCCGCTTCGGCTTTCCCTGTTTTTCTCTCGCTCTTTGAAATCCAATCTATTCACCATCTCTGCAATCTGGCGAATTTCCTTCTGACGCTCTTTCGCATCTCCGCCCGATCCGGACGATTCCGACCAATCCTCAAATCTGAGCCCAATGATTTCACGCTCCAAGCGCTCTGCGGTGATTTTCTTAGAGGCAGCTATCGAGCGCACCGCAAACACGACCACCCATACCACTATCAAGACAGCTACCGCCTTGAGGATTATCGATTTATTGCCATTCACGTCTTGATGCTAAACGATGTTTCGTAACGCGCAAGGGGTGGCGAACACCGAATGATCATTTTTTCGCAGCCAATACCTCGGAAATCTTCGCCACCACCTGTTGCGCAAGCTTTTCAGACCCCGCCGGAGTATAATGGACATCTCGGGGTTTCACGAACAATTTGGGCTCAAAACTCGCGGACAGGGCATGCAGATCATTGATTGCCACCCCGTGTTTCTGCATCACACGCGCAGCCGCTTCGTTAAATTTCTTGTCGTCTCCAACCACCCGACCGGACTCACCCTCGGGCACTAGCGTCGTGCTCGCCCAGATCAGGGTCGCACCTGTGGCTTTCAACTGCGTCACCAATTGATCAAGATTTTTTTCGTAATCATGAATAGGCACGGAAATCTTGCCGTTCACTTTGTCGCGGTTTCCTGCTTTTTCCAATGCGGGATTGCGATAGCACAGATCCCACAAGCCCCAGTTGAAATGGATCACGTCCCAATCCCTATCTCCAAGCCAACCATCCAATTTCTTCAACCCAATCAGCGTGTCCCCACAGTTATCTTTAGGCCTAATAACGTTCGCTTTCCCCTTCAATTCATCCCGAACCATGTTAGTGTAGCCCATCGAAATCGAATCACCCAGAATCAGTACTTTGGGTAAGTTGGGATCGATCTCCACCTTATCTACCAACTTTTTCTTATCCGCCTCAGGCGTGAAAAACTCAGGTTCTGTTTTTTTGGTGGGGCTTTCTTTGGCCGGCTCGGCTTGGAGGCAGAATTGAGAGGCGATAAGAAATGTGAAAGTGAGCAATAAGCGTTTCATCGTGGAATAGATTGAATATCGACTTATTTTGCCCGCATGCACAAGATCGGTTTAGGTTTTGGCGTGTTATGACTCCGCCGGAGGCTTTGGAAAGCAGCCCCGACTTGTCGGGGCTGCTTTTAACACGCATTAAAATGACAAGAACCGATCTTCTACTTGCTCTATCGGCATTCTTGATCTTCTTTAAAGACGTCAGCAAGCCACAGCCTATTTTATCATGAACCTCACCCTAAAAGTTTGGCGCCAAACCGGACCGAAATCCAAAGGCAGCATCCACACCTACGCTGCCGAAAATATCCCGCCAGAGGCCTCGTTCCTTGAAATGCTGGATATTGTCAACAAGCGCATCATAGAAAAAGGCGACGATCCCATCCATTTCGACCACGACTGCCGCGAGGGGATTTGTGGTTCTTGCTCACTCACCATCAACGGCGTTCCTCACTCCAAGGAAAAAGGCATCACCACCTGCCAAGTCCACATGCGTAAATACCGCGATGGGGATACCCTTTGGATCGAGCCATTCCGCGCCAATCCTTTCCCCATCGTCAAAGATCTCATCGTTGATCGCTCCGCCCTCGATCGCATCATCGGTGCTGGCGGCTACATCGACATCCGCACCGGTTCCGCCGTAGATGCGAACTCGATTCCCGTCCCAAAAAGCGATGCCGATAATGCCTTCGACGCCGCGGCTTGCATTGGTTGCGGTGCGTGCGTCGCCGCCTGTCCGAACGGATCGGCCATGCTTTTCACTTCCGCAAAAATTTCCCATCTCGGCCACCTTCCGCAAGGTCAACCAGAACGCCAGAAACGCGCGCTCGCCATGGTTCGCCAAATGGACAGCGAAGGTTTTGGAAACTGCACCAACCACTATGAGTGCGAGGCTGCTTGCCCAAAAGAAATTTCCGTGGACCACATCGCCCGCATGAACCGCGACTACGGCAAAGGCGTCATCGCCGAGCAATTCGCGTAAACTCTCCGTGATGCGGAATAAATTCCGCACTCAACCACCCCATGTGACATGAAAACCAAGTTCACCCTCATTCTTGCGGCGATCACTCTCGTTTTCAGCGCCGCTTGCGCCGAAGAAAAGAACAAAGAAAAAGCCATGGAAACCGCCAAAGAAGCTCCTCAAGAACCCACCGAAAAAGTCGTGAAAACCGACGAGGAGTGGAAAAAAATCCTTACGCCTGAACAATACCGCATCCTGCGTAAGTCAGGAACCGAAGCCGCGCACGGCGACGTTTACCACGAATTCAAAAAACAAGGCGAAGGCGCCTACCACTGCGCCGGCTGCAACGCCCTGCTTTTCAGCTCCAAAGAAAAATTCGACTCCGGCTGCGGCTGGCCATCCTTCTACGATCCTGCAAAGGCTCAGAACGTCACTACAAAAACCGACACCTCAGGCGGCTACGTCCGCACTGAAGTCAATTGCGCCAAATGCGACGGCCACCTCGGCCACGTTTTTGAGGGAGAAGGCTTCAACACCCCCACCGATAAACGCTACTGCATCAACGGCGTGGGATTGAAATTCGTACCAGCGAAGAAATAAATAATATTTTTCACCGCGGAGGCGCA
>CAMCYT010000217.1 GCA_945885485.1 Prosthecobacter debontii | reverse complement strand
CTTGATCCTAGATTCCGATCCGTCGGCTCCCGTCATTTCCGTGCAGGCATGGGTCGCCACCGGAAGTATTCACGAAGGAGAAAAACTCGGTTCCGGGCTCTCGCATTTCTTGGAACATATGGTCTTCAAAGGCACTCGCGATTTCTCCGCAGACGAACTCGCCCAGACCGTCCAGGCGGGTGGGGGACATTGGAATGCTTACACCACTTTTGATCGCACGGTGTATTATATCGATGGACCCTCACACTCGCTCGATTCCTTTCTGAAATGTTTAACAGGTCTGGTGTTTTTCCCAACTATTCCGGAAGCGGATTTTGAAAATGAAAAGGACGTCATCCGCCGAGAGATCGATATGGGACTCGACGATCCCGACAACGCTTCCACCCGTTTGCTCTTATCTACTGCGTTCACCGTAGATGCGCGTCGTTATCCCGTCATCGGGCATCGCCATTTGTTCGATGAGATTTCCTACGCGGATCTGAAGAACTACCATCGCAACCGCTACACCCCGGATCGTATCCACATGGTGATCTCTGGCGATTTCGATCCCGCCCACGCAGCAGCCCTTGTCACTTCTCTAACAGCAGACTGCCGCATCGTCTCCGGCCCAGAGCCGCACATCCAGCGCGATCCCCAACAACTCGGCCCGCGTGAGGATTTTGAAAATTTCGACGTCCCGACTAGCCGACTGTGTTTGTCGTGGAAAACGCCCGCGCTCGGCCATCCCGACGTCCCAGCCTTCGATATCCTTGCTGCGATCCTCGGCCGCGGCCGCTCGTCCCGCCTTCACCGCACGCTTCGTGATCAACGCGAGCTCGCGCTCGAAATCTCCGCATGGACTTGGACCGGTCCCAACGAAGAAGGCCTGTTTGCCATTTCCGCAGAAGCTCATCCGGAAAAATGCGATGAACTCAAAACCGCCATCCTCGACGAACTCTTCTACCTGCCATCCACTGCACTCGATGACGAGATTGCCAAAGCGAAACGCCAAACCGCCACCTCACAGTTCCGCACGCTAACTTCTGCATCCGGTCGCGCATCAGACCTCGCCTCGAACTGGCACGAAGCCCGCGATCTAAATTTTACCCGCACTCACCTCGCCGATATCAACGCGGTCACCGCAGCCGATATCCGCCGCGTCTGTCAGAATCTAACAGAAAACCTGCTCACTTGCACCTCGCTCGATCCATTGGGAGTCGCGCCAAAAGCCACCAAGAAAAAATCCGCCATCAGCCAAACCGAGATCACCAGCCACACTTTATCCAACGGTCTGCGAATAGCCTTGTTGCCGGATCACCGCGTGCCGCTGATTCATTTCCAAGCAGTCATCGCCGCCGGCCTGACTTCGGAAAAATCTTCTGACAACGGCCTGAATCAGCTCCTCGCCTCCACCCTCACCAAAGGCACCATCTCGCGCTCTGCGGATGACATCGCTCTCGGCTTGGAATCGCTCGGCGCATCCATCTCCGCTTCTGCCGGCAATAACGCCCTGCTCCTCCAAGCCGCCGGACTCGCTATCGATGAAATCACCATTCTCGAAATTTTTTCCGACGTCCTGCTCAATCCATCTTTCCCCTCCGCTGCGATCGCCCGTGAAAAAGTCTCACAAATCTCCGCGCTCGAAGAAGCTCTCTCCGATCCACTCCATACCTGCTTCGCCCAACTCCGCCGCACCCACTTTTCAGGAAACGGCTATGGCCTCGACTCGCTCGGCAGTCTCGATTCCTTAACAAAAATCGGACGCCTCGATCTCGTCGCTCATCACGCCCTCCATTTCAACGCCTCCAATCTCACCCTCGCCATCGCGGGCGATTTCGATCCCGAGCGCATGATCGAGCTCATTGAAAACCAACTCGCCAACCTCCAGACCGGACAAGCATGGAAAGCCCCAACTTCTAACATTTCTTTGGGAAATGCCGCCGAAACCACCTTGCCGAAAAAACAAGCCGTCCTCGCCATCGCCTTTCCCGGCAGCGACATCGCCGGCGAGCACCGCCACGCCCTCGCGTTTCTCCAGGAATATGCCTCGGATATGGCAGGCCCCTTGTTCGGGCGCATCCGCGAGGAACTCGGCCTCGCCTATCGCGTCGGCGCCAGCCAATTCCTCGGCTACGACACTGGTTTGTTCTTCTTTTACCTCGCCACCTCACCCGACCAAATCGATCTCGCCCGCAACGAACTCTTGCTCGAAATCGAAAAAATCGCCCAACACGGCATCCCCGATGAAGCGTTCGAACGCGTCCGCTCCACCGCGCTTTCCGGCCTCGCCATTCAACAACAATCCCCCTCATCCAACGCCCGCCACGCCGCCCTCGATCTCCTCTTCGGCAACCCCGCAAACACTCATCGGCTGCTCCCGGATATCTATGCTAGCCTAACTCTGGAGCAGGTTCGAGAAACGGCAAAGACACTCTTCTCCGTCAAACCGACGATCTCCCTTGTGCTAGGCACACCGTAGCTGGCCCCATCCAAAAGGTAGGGTCCCCGACAGAGTCGGGGCTCGACCGTGGATGATTTGAATGCGGGAGTTAGGGAGAAGTTTTAGGAAGGTCTCACGCCCGTCGGGTGAATCGGGCGGTGATATTTTTGAATTGGGTCGACTGCGGCGAGGCGAACCTACCAATTACATTCGTGTCCATTCGCGGTTGAAATTAACTTTTCCTACACCGTATCCGATGCATCGCTTTCCCTTCGGCTTCCCATTGGATTTGGAAATCGGTTTTGGGGTAAAAGAAGGAATCGTCATTCCATGGAAGGATTTCGAATAGGCTGCTGGCGTGGATTTGTTCACAGGCGTATTCGAAATATTCCTCGTGATCGGTCATGAAGAGAAACTCGCCGCCGGGGATTAAGGCGGTTTTCACAGCGCCTAAAAAAGGAACCTGCACGAGGCGGCGGCGTTGATGCTTCACTTTCGGCCACGGATCCGGGCAGAGTAGATGGATGCGTGAAGCGACCGCCTCAGGCAATAACCACTCGACGACATATTTGGAATCTAACCGAAGAATTTTCGCGTTATCCAAGCTGGCGCGGGTAATTTTCTTCGCCACTTTTTTGCACCGACCCAATAGCCTCTCCACTCCGATGAAATCCCGTTCCGGATGATGCTTGGCGAGACTGATCAAAAAAGATCCATCCCCGCAGCCCAGATCGATTTCCAACGGCCTCTCGCCACGCACAATTTCATCGCGTTCCAGTCGCTTAAAATAATGCGGCGGAACGAACTCCTTGTCGGAAATCGGCGTGCGGGTGAGGGTGTGCATGCAAGAAGTTTCAAGTTTCAAAATTCAAATTTCAAGGAAGGAGTCAAAAGTCTTAAAGTCGAAGGTCGAAGGTCCATTTCCAATCGCACTAGCGATTCTGATTGCGACTTTCAGACTTTAAGACTTTCGACTCTTCAAACACCCCGCTGCATGATCATCGACCATGCCTGTGGCTTGCATGAAGGCGTAGGCGATGGTGGAGCCGACGAAGTTGAAACCAGCTTTTTTGAAGGCTTTGCTCAGGGCATCGGACTCTGGGTTTTTTGTTGGGTAATCGGCCATCGATTTGGGGCGCTTTTTCTTTTTGTTAGGAGCGAAGCTCCACAACCACTCGACGGGATTTTCTAGCGCGAGCCAAGCTCGGGCGTTATCGCGGACGGAGAAAATTTTTCCGCGATGGCGTATGATCCCGGGATCGGCAATGAGTTTTTCCAATTGTTTGTCGGTCATCTTCGCGACTTTTTCCGGAACGAAGTTGTGAAACACCTCGCGGTATCGCTCGCGTTTCTGCAAGACCGTCCACCACGACAAGCCTGCCTGTGCACCTTCGAGACAGATCATTTCAAACAGGTAGCGCGGATCGCGCGAAGGGACACCCCATTCCTCATCGTGATATTTGACGTAGAGAGGTTTGTCTGGAGGGAGCCATGGGCAGCGGTTCATGGGAAAACTTTAAATTTTAAACTTTAAACCTCAAATAAGAATTTACTGATCGAATACGGATTCTGATTTGGTCGCCATGAAATAGCCATCTTGCTTGGGGTTTAGAGTTTAAAACTTAAAGTTTTTTCCGCAGCATGGTTGAGCTGCGATCCAGATGCCCGCTGATCACCAGCTGACCTTTCTCATCAATCGTCAGCGTCAGGCCGCCGGTTTTTTGGCGGTCGATAATTTTGAGGGATGTTTTGCGTAGACGCTGGACTTGTTCGAGGCGTGGGCCGTCCATTTTACTGCCGGCTAGGCGTGGGATGATGATGGCTTGGGGCGCGACGGCATCGATGAAAGGTTTGGTTAGACTGAAATCGCTTTGATGCAGGCCGGCGACTATGAGATCCGCCTTGAGGTCCATTCCACTTTCTAGCAATGCTTGTTCGCTCAAACGTCCGGCATCGCTGAGCCAGAGTAGTTTCCAATCTTTCCAATGGATCATAAAAATGAGGCATCGATCATCGGCTATAGAACCGACGGTTTGATCATGTGGCGAGAGTAATACCTCTGCGTACACGCCGTTTCCGAGCTCTATGATAGCCCCGTAATGAGGGTTGATGAGTCGGATATTTGGGTTGGTTTTTTTCCAATCCTGCACGACAGATTTTTTAGTGAGAGGCATGC
>CAMCYT010000216.1 GCA_945885485.1 Prosthecobacter debontii | reverse complement strand
CAGAGCGCGTTGGAACCACCCGGTCCCATTCCGAACCCGGAAGTGAAACGACGCAGCGCCGATGGTAGTGGGACGATAGGTCCTGTGAGAGTAGGTCGTTGCCAGGTATTTGCCCCGTTGTAGTTAATCCTACAACGGGGCTCTTTTTTGTACTTTTTTTGGGTGCGTTAGAGTATGTTGGCCAAATTGTTAATTCTGGCGAGGTAGGGTCGACACGTCGTGTTGACCGTAGAATTGAAAAGGTTGGCGCTATAGGGAAGTCACACGCCAGTTAGAATAATACCGCGTTGATATATTGATTTGGGTCGCCTGCGGCGTGGCGACCCTACCTTGTGTAAATCGATTTCTTTCCGCCGAGTTTGGTAGTGATCCAGATGATCAGGGCGAGGGGTGCGAAAATCTTCCAACCGAGGAGTTCGATGCCCATGATCCAGGAGGTATAGGGGGTTTTGGTGGTGGCAGAGAATAAGGTGATCATGGCGATGCCTGCGAATAATGGAACCGGTGCGCCGAGGAACCATGCGATGGAATTTCCAAGCGCTGCGCCGATGAAAAACAGGGGAGTGACCTCGCCGCCTTTGAAACCTGCACTGAGGGTGGCGATAGTGAACGCGAGTTTCCACAACCACGCATTGGCGGGTGCTTGGATTTCCGGCGAGAAGAATTTTGTTAGAGTGAGCGAAGATGAATGTTCTGCAAGGATGCCGAGCCCGAGGTAATCGCCGGTTCCTGCCCAAAGAAACAATCCGATGATGAGTATGCCGCCAATCGTTCCGCGTACAGCTTCGTGGGGGAACCAAGTTTGAAATTTCTTGGTGGTGTGGTGCAATGCGGAAATGAAAAACCTACCAGTAAGTGCGAGGATGGCGGCGAGAGCGATGCCTTTCCAAAGGAATGGAAAGAGGTTAGATGGAAAAGGGATAGTGGGGTAGGGCGTGTGTGAAGTTCCCCATGCAAGGCAGATGTAATGCGCGGCGAGTGCGGTGAATAAACAGGGAATGAGCTTGTGGTTGATCAGTTGATGGCGAGTGAATTCCAAAGCAAACAAAGCACCGGCGAAAGGGGTTCCAAATACAGCGCCGAAGCCCGCCGCGATGCCACAGAGAATCAGGAGATGGGTGGCTTCGCGTGTGGACGCGACGTAGCGTGAAAACGTGGCAGCGATGCCGGCTCCCATCTGCACTGCGGTGCCTTCGCGACCTGCTGAGCCGCCGAAGAGGTGGGTGACGAGAGTGGAAATCAGGATGCTTGGCGCGAGACGTGATTGAATCTTCGTCGATTCATTTTGAAAATCATCGAGGATCAAAGCGTTGGCGGAACTCACTGAATTGCCTTGATAGCGATAATAAAAACCCATCAAGCAACCGACGAGCGGGAGTAGCCAGATCAGCCATGGGTTTTCAAAACGTTGTTTGGTAACAGCATCAAGCGACCATAGAAACAATGCGGCGGCGGAGCCAATGACGGCTGCGATGGCGATCAAGACTAACAACCATTTGAACGTTTTCAAGACAGCAACGATTTACCCGTCATCTGCTTAGGTTTTTTAACACTGAGCATTTCGAGAAGGGTAGGTGCGACATCGGCCAGGATTCCGTCACGCATTTTTTTGGAAGAGGCGTCATCAGCGACGTAGATGATTTCCACGAGATTTGTTGTGTGGGCAGTGTTAGGTGAACCGTCGGGGTTGCGCATGTATTCGCAGTTGCCGTGATCCGCGGTGATGAGAAGTTTACCACCGAGGCGGAGGGTTTGCTCGACGATGGCCTTGACGGATTCGTCGATTTTTTCGACAGCTTTTTTCGCGGCTTCGACGACACCTGTATGGCCGACCATGTCAGGGTTCGCAAAATTCAAGATGACGAGATCGAAATCTTTCAAGTGATCGACGACGGTTTGTGTGACTTCATCAGCCGACATTTGTGGCTTTAGATCGTAGGTCGCGACGTCTTTAGGCGAGGGAATGATGAAACGTTGTTCACCGGGATTTTCGACTTCGACTCCACCGTTGAAGAAATAGGTGACGTGCGGATATTTCTCCGTTTCAGCGATGCGCATTTGCTTCATGCCTACAGCAGCAACTGTTTCGCCGAGGGTCATGTCTAGGGATTGAGGAGCAAAGATCGCTTCGCATGGGAAGGTTTCGTCATAAACAGTTAGAGTGACGAAGTGAACTTTGGGAACTACACCGCGATCGAAGCCATCGAATTCAGGTTTGAGAAACGCTTGGCAAAGCTCGCGTGCGCGGTCGGCGCGGAAGTTGAACCACAAGACCACATCGCCATCGCGGATGCGTTGGGTATTGGCTTCCGTGAAAATCATGGCGGGCATGAATTCATCGGTTTTATTTTGAGTAGCGTAAAATTCGGATATTGCTTCGGAGGCGAGGATTTCTTTTTTCACGCCGATGCCATGGATGATAGCGTCCCATGCGAGTTTGACGCGGTCCCAACGTTTGTCGCGATCCATGGCGAAGTATCGACCCACCACCGTGGCGATTTTTGCACCGAACTTAGCGGTCTCGTCTTCGACTTTTGAAATGAAAGTCGCGCCGCCGGTGGGTGAGGTATCGCGGCCGTCAGTGATCGCGTGGATGAAGATGTCTTTCACGCCTGCTTGGGAGGCGAGCTTGGTCATGGCGATGAGCTGATCCTGATGGGAGTGGACTCCACCATCTGAAACGAGGCCGATGAAATGGAGTCGGCTGGTTTTGGCTTTTTCCAAGGCTCTTTTGAAAACTTCGTTGTCAGCGATCGTGCCATCGGAAATGGCTTTGTTGATGCGGGTGAAATCCTGGTAAACGATGCGACCCGCGCCGAGATTGAGATGGCCGACCTCGGAATTTCCCATCTGTCCTTCAGGGAGTCCAACATCCATGCCCGAAGCGGAAAGGAAGCTGTGGGGATACTGGGAAAGGACTTCGTCGGTGAAAGGAGTGTTCGCGAGGATCACGGCGTTGCCGTCTTTAACGGCGGTCTTTTTGCCACCTGGGTTGGTTCCCCAACCGTCACGAATGATTAGCACTACTGGTTTTTTGCCCATGCAGGGGGGATGTAACGGCTAAATCGCCGATGGGCAAGGCGAGATTGAGCAAGAGATTTACGGATTCTTGAGATTTGAATTTTGAAGTTTGGAATTTCCGTCTAGACCTCAGGTGTGGCGACGACAAAGAAGAAGATTTCCGAGAATGCGAATTTCCATGTGATCGTGGGTAGCGATGACGGCATGGTCAGGGAGGAGGCGCTGGTACTCTACAATGAACTGACAGGCGGAAATGACGATGGATTTACGCACGAGACCATCGATGGCAACGCGGATAATTCCGAGGGAGCCTATGAAATCTGCGCCAGCATATCGCAATCCCTGATGACTATGCCGATGTTCGGTGGGGATAAGGTCGTGTGGTTGCGGAATGTGAATTTTCTCGGGGACGATGTGACGGGTCGGTCTCAACGAACTGAGGCTGGTGTGGAGATGTTGCGTGGGATTTTGGAAAAGGGTTTGCCGAATGGAATCAAGTTTCTCATTTCGGCAGACAAGATCGATAAGCGAAAATCGTTTTGGAAATTTCTGGAGAAAAGTGCGGCAGTGCAGAGTTACGATAAGATCGATATCAGTAAAGACGGCTGGCAAGACGAGGTTGGACGATTGGTGGCAGGCAGAGCGGGAGAGCTTGGGCTGGAGTTTGATAACGATGCGATGGCATTGTTCATCATGCTTGCAGGCGAGCAGTCGAAACAGATCATCAATGAGTTAGAGAAACTCGACTTGTATCTCGGTAAAGAGCGCCGTTTGGTAAACATAGAAGATGTCCGTAAACTAGTGCCGCTGAGTCGTGAGGCTGTGGTTTTCGAGATCGGGCAAGCAATTCAAAAAGGCAACGTGGCGCGAGCGATACAGCTCATTGATGAACAACTCGCCGCAGAAGAATCTGCGATCGGAATTATGCGCGCATCGATTATCAATGTGGTGCGCAATCTTTATATGGCGAAGCTGATTCTTGAAAAATTCAAAGCTCCTTCGGGTAATTACGGTGCGTTCGCCGGTGCGTTGAATCGATTGCCTGCCGCGGATCGTGCATGGTTGCCTCAGAAAAAAGATGGCTCTGGCGTGAATGTCTTTCCTATTTTCCTCGCTGTGGATAACGCGAAAAATTACGACTTGGATGGTTTGCAACACGTCATGGTGCAAACCCAGCGTGCCGACCAAGCATTGGTGACGACGGGCTTGGATCATCGGATGATTTTACATCGTTTGATCGCAGAGATCGCCGCGGCTAGGAAGAGGAGATGATATACGAAAGGTAGGTTCAATCAGCTTGGCTGACCGTGATTCTCATGAATAAGGAATAGAAGAACGAATCATTAGGAAAGTCTCAATCATGTTAGAATGATCGTGCGGTTGATATTTCAGTCACGGACGAGCGAGTCCACTCGTCTCTAACTTTTTAGACTAAAAACTCACCAGAGATATTTCACACCGAGGATCGCATTGGTGCCTGGTTCGTTCTGGCCGGAGCCGTGGTTGCGATAGTCGTCATCAAAGATATTTTCAACAGCGGCTGTGATCTGGACATTTTCGGTGGGATTCCAGCCCGCTTGG
>CAMCYT010000215.1 GCA_945885485.1 Prosthecobacter debontii | reverse complement strand
GTTGCCGTGAACCGCATGTGGCAGATGGTTTTCGGACGCGGCATGGTGGAGACCGCCGGTGATTTCGGAAACCAAGGCTCCTGGCCCACCCACCCGGAGCTGCTGGATTGGCTGTCCGTCGATTTCGTGGAGCACGGCTGGGACATGCGCCATTTGCTGAAAACGATCCTCACTTCGGAAACCGACCGCCGCTCCGCTGCCTCCACGCCGGAGCATTTGGAGAAAGATCCTCGCAACGAACTCCTCGCCCGTTCGCCGCGCACCCGCCTGCCTGCCGAGATCATCCGCGACCAAGCGCTCGCGGTCAGCGGTTTGCTTAACCCAACCATCGGCGGCCCGGGAGTCCATCCGCCGCAGCACGATCTTTGGAGCGAGATCAGCCACTTCGGCTACAACCCGCCGTTCACCGCGCAGATTTTCCTGCCGGGGCGCGACGCATCGACCTTGCGCCGCAGCGTTTACACCTTCTGGAAACGCACCTCACCGCCGCCTGTACTGTCCCTTTTCGATGCCCCGACGCGCGAGACTTGCGCGGTCGTCCGAAACGCCACGAACACGCCCTTGCAGGCCCTGGTCGTGATGAACGAACCGCAGTTTGTGGCAGCAGGTGTGGCTCTCGGAAAGCGCATGATCGCGGAGGGCGGCGCTTCCCTCACCTCGCGCCTCACCTACGGCTTCCGCCTCGTCATCGGTCGTGATCCGGAGGCCAAAGAAATAAAACTATTAGAAAAATCCCTCGCCCGCCACCTCGAACGTTTCACCACTGGCGAAGCTGACGCGCAAAAGCTCGCCGGCACCCCGGAACAAGCCGCTTACGCCATGCTCGGCTCCACCCTCATCAACCTCGACGAATTCATCAACCGCCCATGAACCCTGTGGCTGGGACTTCTAGTCCTAGTCCGTCGCAGGGACATCCAGTCCCTGATTAATAAATCTAAATCATGAACCCCATCGACACCCACCTCAACGCGATCTCACGTCGCAGTTTCCTCGGACTCACCGGACTCGGCATCGGCGCGATGGCCGCCCGCTCGCTGCTCGCCGCCGATGCAAAATCACTGCTAGGCGGCGGTGCCCCAGCTCCCTCCCATTTCGCACCAAGTGCGAAACGCGTCATCTATCTCTTCCAATCCGGCGGACCATCGCACATCGACCTCTTCGATTACAAGCCGCACCTCGAGAAAGTCCACGGCCAGGATCTCCCAGACTCCATTCGCCAGGGCCAGCGGCTCACCGGCATGACCTCCGGCCAGAAAAATTTACCCGTCTGTAAAAGCCTCGCCCGCTTCGAGCAACGCGGCGAGAGCGGCCAATGGATCAGCGATCTTTTGCCTTACACTAGCAAGGTGGCTGATCACATCGCGGTAATCCGCTCGATGCATACCGAGGCAATTAACCATGATCCCGGCATCACTTTTATCAACACCGGCTCACAGTTTCCCGGTTCTCCCAGCATGGGCTCATGGGTTTCCTATGGCCTCGGCAGCATGAACGAGAACCTGCCCTCCTATGTCGTCCTCGTTTCCCAAGGCACTGGCAAAAACCCCGGCCAGCCGATTTTCTCCCGCCTCTGGGGCAGCGGCTTCCTGCCATCAAATCATCAGGGTGTACAGTTCCGCAGCAGTGCAGATCCAGTGCTTTACCTTAACGACCCCGCCGGCATGAACCGCAGTGACCGCCGCGCGATGCTCGACGATCTCTCCGCCTTCAACCACATCCGCCACAACGAAATGTCGGATCCGGAAATCCTCACCCGAATCAGCCAATACGAAATGGCGTTCCGTATGCAGACTTCCGCCCCAGAGCTTTCAGATCTATCCGATGAGCCTGATTGGGTCTTCGATCTTTACGGCCCGGAGTCCCGCACTCCCGGCACCTATGCCTACAACTGTCTCCTCGCCCGCCGCATGGCCGAGCGCGGCGTACGTTTCACCCAGCTCTTCCACCGTGGCTGGGATAATCACGACAACCTCCAAACCCACCTCGCCAACCAGTGCCGCGACACCGATCAGCCCACTGCCGCACTGATTACCGACCTCCAACAACGCGGATTATTAGAAGATACCCTCATCATTTGGGGCGGTGAGTTCGGACGCACCGTTTATAGTCAGGGAAAACTAGGCACCGGCCGCGATCACCACGGTCGCTGTTTCAGCACATGGGTCGCCGGCGGTGGAGTGAAAGGTGGCGTCAGCTACGGCGCGACCGATGATTACTCCTACAACATCGTCGACAACCCCGTCCACATCCGCGATCTCAACGCCACCATCCTCCACTGCCTCGGCATGGATCACAACCGCTTCACCTTCCGCTTTCAAGGTCTCAACCATAAACCCACCGGAGTTGAGCCTGCACATGTTGTGAAGGGGATTTTGGGGTAGACACAATACACAAGACAGGAATTGGCTTCTTCATGGACCGCGTGTCTCCAGTCGCGCTTCGTCCCTTTCCCAGAACGGCTCTCCAGTGTATTCTCCGCCGTAGGTGAAAAAGCAAATTCCCAGCATTTCAATGGCTTGACAACTGACGCATTGTAAAACAATGTTTAACTATGATTAAGACCATTACAAAAATAGGGAATTCTCACGGGATTATCTTTGATTCGACCTTGCTGCAATTGGCGCATTTAAAGCCGGGGGATGAGGTGAATGTGGAGGTGCATGCTGGGAAGACGATTGTGATTACGCCGATGAAGCCGGAGTTAGCTCCAGAGGAGTTTAGTGCGAAGGTGGAAGATGTGATGAAGCGTTACGCACAAACTATGAAACGTTTGGCATGATCAAAGATCCAAATAAATGCATACACTTGTCTGCTGATCAGGTGAAGGAAATTCATTCTGCTGCGATCCGGTTGTTCGGCGGATCCGATGGGTTGCGCGATGAGGCGTTGTTGCTGTCTGCGACGAGTGCACCGCAGGCTACCTTTGGAGGGTATTCAACTTTTTCCGATACGGTCGAAGTCGCTGCCGCATATCTATTTTATCTTTGTAGCAATCAACCGTTTATCGATGGCAACAAACGTGTGGCATTGGGTTCGTGTTTGGTATTTCTTAAACTCAACGGCTACAGTCCTGCGCCAGATAGTGAAGACTGGGAAAATCTAACGCTTGCGGTGGGGGCAGGCGTTTTGGGTCGTGAGGAAATCACGGCGACGCTGCGGAAACTGTTAGTGTAAGAAGGTTTACAAAAACAGCGGTTTCATGTGGCGGTCGAGGAGGTTCTCGGTGACGCAGCGGGAGACGATGGTGCGGTTATCGTGAAGGGATTGAGCGTAAATTTCTTTCGCGAGAGCAAGTCCAGAGCCACCGGATTCTGCGAGGTTGATCACTTCTTCCAGCCTCCCTACCAGCTAACCTCACTGAATTTTTAGAATGAGGAAGGAAGGAAGGAAAAGAGGGGAGTGAAACCTTCCTGGGTTCCTGCCTTCCTTATTTAAATTTCTTTCTTGAATGAAGGGTGAAAGAGTAACCCCCTTTTCCCTTTTCCAGAACGGCTCTCCAGTGTATTCTCCGCGCTAGTAAAAAAAGCAAATTCCTAGCATTCATTCATTCGACATCCATCACTGCTGACAGGATATCCGCCTGCATCTGGTCTCCCCTGAAGTCACAAAACGAAAACACCCTCCGGCGTAACCGGAGGGTGCAAATTTCAACAACAGTTCAGCTTGGATGCATGGAATCCAGGCTGTAACAAAAATGGATTAGAAACTGAAGCCAACTTTGAGGACGCCACCGAACAGGGCAGTGTCTTCGTTGTCGTTGTCGGAAATCGATGCCCAGTTTTGAGCCTCAACACCCAGACGGACGAATGACTGGCAGCCCATCATGGTGAAGTCATAATGGAGTCCAAGGCCGAGCTCGGTAGTCCCGAGGAATGAATTGTCCTCGTTTTCGTCGTCGTCACCAAAGATGAGTGAGGTGCGGGCATTCGCATAGAAGGAGAGCGGGCCGGTGATCGTGCGGGTGAGTTCCAATCCGAGAGTAGGACCGTAGCCACTAAAGTCGGTTAGTCCAACGGTCTCCTCAAAGCTGGCTGAGCGTAGCCCGAGGGAGAATTCACCGTTGAAGCTGCCAAGGGTGAAAGTGTCGAACACTTCAGCGTCAATAGCTGTTATCTCGGGATGATCGACGCCGCTGCCTTCAAAATCGAAATAGCGGAGGCGGAAACCGAGGTTGTCGCCAGCCTTATAGGAAAGAGTGGCACGATAGGCGAACTCTTGATCCTGTTCGTCGTAAATGCCCTCATTGCTGTGGGCTTTGAGAAGCATGGCCTCGAGACCAAGTCCCCAAGGGGAGTCTGCGACGCTAGGCGACATTTGTGGAGCTTTAGATGGTTCGCCGGCCTGGAGACCGGTGGACGCGAATACCGCAGTTGCGGCGATGGCTAGTGCTGTGATGTTTGTTTTCATTGGTATTTAATGGAGTGCTTTGTAAGCAATACCTTAGTATTAATCATTATTAAAGTCGTCAAGAAAATTTATGCATCTTGTCGGCGACGGTTCAAAACCGGATTTGTTGCCTGTTCAAAACCGGACAATTTGTTAGAGGCCGTAAGTCCCTAAAATTGGGGGCCAGACGTCCTTTGGAGGGTGGTCTACGACCCAAAATTTCAGGTTCGGATGATGTACGATGGTGA
>CAMCYT010000214.1 GCA_945885485.1 Prosthecobacter debontii | reverse complement strand
ACATTTCCGGATTAGAACTTACCGTTCCAGTGATCGACGGCATTCCCTATCCAGTCATCCACATCGTCCCTCCAGAAGGTTACTATGACATGGCTGCAAAATATCCATGGCTTACAGGCCTGAGCAAAGGCTCACAATATATATGCCCTGCTGATATCGATCTTGAAACCACGATCAAAGTCCAAGCCGCCGCCGTCGCCGCCCACAAAGCCCTCCGCCTCGAAGTCTATTCCCGTGTCGATGTGATGTTGGATTCTAACAACAATCCCTACGTCCTAGAAGCCAACACCATTCCCGGCATGACCGAAACCTCCCTCCTCCCAAAATCCGCCGCAGCGGATGGACTATCGTTTCCAGAACTCTGCAAGAAGATCGCGGAGCTGTCTTTGGCGCTGTAGTCAATCATTCAGTAGGGTGCCATCACTCCCCGCCCACTTTGATCCGTGCCGGCACTTCGTTGATACGTATCCCCGCTTTACTCAACGCATCCCAAACTTGCAGCAAGCGCTCCAGTGGAAGCCTTCTATCCGCTTCTAATTCGAGTTTCCGTCCGGGGTTTTGTTTTTGGAATGCGGTCAAATACGATCCCAGCAATCCCTCTGCAACGGGCAAGCTATCGAGCGTGATGTTGCCCAACGAATCAACTGCTATCACCGAACGTGTATCCGTGACTTTGTTAGAAGCGATCTCTTTCACCGTGGGCAATTCAATTTGTAAAACCTCACGCGGCTTTTTGAACGTCATGGTGACAATAAAAAAAATCAGCAAGATGAAGAGGATGTCGATCATTGAGACGATCGGCACTTCCGGGCGCTTGCGTTGGATTCGGTAAAAATTCATCGGGGAGGCTATTTAGAATTCGAACTAGCGGCGACAAAGTCGGACAGAACGGATTCCATGCGAGCGGTGAGGAGTTCGATACGGCGCATGAAATAACTATGTGCCACGACGCATGGGACGGCGATGACAAGGCCGGAAATCGTTGTAATGAGAGCTTCGGCAATACCACGTGCGATGACGAGATAGTCAGTTGTTTCTCCTAGCCCCTCGAAAATGGTGACGAGTCCGGAGGCTGTTCCGAGCAATCCAAGAAGTGGAGCAACGGTGATAACAACATCCAGCACGCCCATTCCTGCATGCATTTTTACGACTTCCTCACGAGCTACAACTTCCACGGCATGGCTGATATGTTGGATATCTTTGTGCTGATGTCTGAGGCCAACTGAAGCGAGCCGAGAAAGCGCGCTGTCATAATTTTCAATTTCTTTACTGACTGCCTGGATATCTCCGCTGAAATTTTCAAGGATAGCCGTGAGTTGAGCCGGAGCGATCCGCTTAGGGGAAAGCGCAAGAATTTTGAATCCAATAGCGGCCACTCCAGTGATGGAACAAAGCAACAGCGGATACATGAAAATGCCGCCTTTATCCATAAATTTGAATGCGGCATCAGTGACGGAGATAGCGAGATAATCCATTTTTTATATATTGATTAGAAGTAGAAGTTGAAAATGAGTTCTAGAGAATCGCCTTCCATTTCTTCTTTGACTTTGGGAGGCATGGCAGGAATTTCGGCTTCGCGGATTGAATCGAGAGTGAAGCCCTTTTGAATTTCACCGCCCTCGATCTCTCCGATTAAATTGATTTTAGTGACGCTGCCATCGGCATCAAGGAAGAATCTGGCCGTAAGGTATCCTGGGACAATGAAGTCGCGGCGCTTTACGCAGTTGCGTTGCCATGCCAGCTCAACGGAGCGGCTGATTTGAGCATGGTAACGACCCATCGGCGTGTCGACCACATCCAGCGCACTGCGGCCAGTACGCGATATACTGCCGTGAATAGCCGTCTTGGATTGATTCCCTCTAAATGCCGGATCTTTTATCTGAGATGAAGGCGGTTGAGTCGTTGGCTTAGTCTGATCTTCAGGCTTTTTCACCGCCAATCCCTCAGGGTCGCCATCTCGGGTCTTCTTCGCATCGCGAGGTTTGATGTTTTCTTTCACCTCGCCGCTCGTGACCTCCTTTTCAGTAATATTGGGGCCGTCTAACAAATTATCTCGTATCGCCGTTTCAGCAATTTCAGCTTCGCCGGGATCTGACTGTGTCTTTCCCTTTATTTTTTCGGCTGAAAGCGACAGCGGAGCGGGTAGTTCACCAGGTAATGAAGCCGGCGGACTCGGAGTATTGGATTGGATAGCGGTATCGAGCCTGCCATCTTGATAGACGCTCTCTGTGGTTTCAATATCTTCAGAGGGCAAAAGCTCACGGCCGGCTTGTGATGGCATGTTTGCATCATCACTCGTCGCGGCGCGGTCACTGGTCGCTTGAGTGTTGCGCTCGCCAATGTAGCGGCGGCTCGAAGGCGCTTCAGGACTTATCTGATCGTCTGATGTGCGTACTGCTTCTGGCTCAGTGACAGCCGGTTTATCCTTGGCGGAATCTTCCACAAACATTTCTGGAAATATCGTGGCGACCGATTCGGTTTGAGGCTTCGTAAGGATGCTACGCCTATCCATTTTTACGGTGATTGCTCTATAACTCAAACATCCCAGCAACAGGCCGTTGATCACAACGGATACCAAAAGCGCCGCCAACCACAGGCGAGCTTCGTCTCCATTTTGTCGTGTTCCTTCGGAAGTCACAGTCCTTGCTAGACTTTTTCTAAGATTCTTGCAACGCCTCGCTTGCAACAAAATATCGACAAATCATTCCTGACACCACCCCTGCAGAGAACCCGAAAACGTGCCCGAGAATGTCCGTATTTGAGCCAGGCTCTGCACCACCCAACATTCCAAGCATTGCAAAACCTGCAACTAACGGCGCCAAAACCCGCACCCATGGCATGCTGACTTTTTCACGAAAATTCTCTACCAAGCCAATTCCTGACAAAATTCCCAGTGCCCCGAAAACCGCTGTGGATGAGCCGATAGAAGTAAAAGATTCCGGATAAGTCAGCAGCGAGGTCGTCAAATTACCCAACGTTCCCGAAAAGAGTATCATCGCCCAAGCTTTGAATGGACCGATGGATTTCGAGACCAGCATTCCAAATAACGCACCGCTCGCGAGATTACCAAAGATATGCCCGACATTTGCGTGCAGAAAAAGTGCCGTAAAAGGTCGCCACCATTCTCCTTTTTCTATCAAGCCGATACTCGATGATGCCCCACGATCCGATAATGTTAGGTCGTTTTGTTGAAGGTAAAAAACCACCATCAGCACAGTCGCCCAAATCATGTAATATCCCCAACCCGAAGGATACTTCGCCCAATTTGACGGAACAATTTTTGAAATTGTTATCATTTCAGACTCCGCCTCATAATGACGAATTTCCTCAGAAACTTTCGCCGCCGCATCCGGCTCCACCTGCAGATCGAACTCACCCGGCTCATCACCATGCTCCACCCGTATCGACTCCCCCATCGAAAGCGCGACTAACGCACGTTCATGAGCCTCATCCAAAGTTGGGTAAGTCCCGACGTCGATCCATTCGTCTTCTTGTTCTTCGGGTTTCATATACTGGAGAGCCGCGCCTCCGGCCGGCTTCTTTTTTAATCAGATGCGTAGCCAAAAGTAACTTCATTGTTTTAAAAATATCGGAAAGGTGGGGTGCCATCGCCGAGGGCACCGCGCGAAGCGAAGTGTATTCGATTTCGCCCATGCTTTATTTTTATCTTCTTCATTCCATGCGGTGCCCTCGGCGATGGCACCCCACCAAATTCGCCTAGCCGGCCAGAGGCACGGCTCTCCAATAAGCTAAATCAATGCTCATCCTTCACATGTCCGCCGAGCAGGTCGCGACCAAAGTCGTTCGCTGAATCTCGCCATACGATGTGCAAATGGTTACCGTTATTCTGCACGTTCGCCACTTCTACTAGAAACGTAGTTCCTTGAATGCGGTAGTAGTAAGGCTCACCACGTTTCATTCCACCTGCCCAACCAAAGCGTATATTTGCTAAATCAGCTTTGATCTTTTCGAGATCGTTATCAGCGAGTTCTTTGCGGTGACGATTCGCATATACTGCAATGAGTTCCATCAATGCTTTTTGCTGAGTCGCTGTCATTTCGGAAGCGAGCAGACCGACGGGTTCAAGTTGTTTGGCAACGCGATCTTCCGCAGTGAGGATCTCAGCCGGTGGTTTATCAGAGTAGATCACTGCCTTACCGCTTTCCTTCAACGTGGTGACTAACGCACGGGCAAGATCTTCTTCTTCATGGAAAGGACGATTCCCTTTCATTTTATGTTCGATCATTACCTCCCCTGGGTTCGCCGCAAAAAACGAAGGAGTCACTCCAACGACTTTTCCGTCTACCACGGTGTAGTTGAGCGAGATGTGATGCCCTTCGAAACGCCATGACCAATTTCCAGTTGTGGTTGGTGTGCCAAAGATGGATGTGAAATAGGCTTTTGGATTTCGGAAATCTGGACGCTTTTCGATTTCAGCAAGAAAGGCTTCGAGTGCCATGATCGCATCGGTTTTTCCCAAGCCTGAATCACTGAGAGCGCTTTTCAATAAGCCGCGAACCAGCTCGATTTGTTTTTCATCGAGTTGCTCCAAAGGCAGGCCTTTACGCTCGCGTGGGACGAATCCCCAGTTTTCGCGTTGTTCTGCTTCAAATGGAAAAACCGCTTTTGCAGTTTGCTCTTTATTGAGAGAGGTCAGAA
>CAMCYT010000213.1 GCA_945885485.1 Prosthecobacter debontii | reverse complement strand
TGGATACTGCCCGCAGACCGCATGGTTCGTTGCAGCGACCTCGAATACTGCATCATTGCCTATATGGTCAGTAACCTGCCACCGCCGCCACTCAGCGGCAACTTACACTACTACGAGGAATGGTTTGAAAAACTCATGGCTGGAGCAATGCGACTCAAAGAAGCAGCCAGACAGGGATATGATACCACGGGCACAGAGATCTTCGATGAATGACAGGCGGCCACCTTTCGGTGACCTCCCATGCATAGAAAACCTCATGCATGGAACCCGCTGGCAACACAAGAATACAGGACATCCCCATTCATGAGCGACCACGAGAAAAACTGGCTCAATACGGACCAGGCTCTCTCGACAACGCGGAGTTGATCTCACTATTCATCGCCACCGGCAGCCGAGGTCGAAGTTCACTCGACATCGCACGCGAGATTCTTCGCAATTATGGCGGGCTCGGGGCACTCGGTGCCATGCCCGCCAGCGCGCTCGCCATGGAGCCGGGTATCGGCCTCGCGAAGGCCTCCACCATGGCCGCTGCATTCGAACTCGGCGCGCGCGTGGCGCGCGAACAGATCAACTCCATTCCATTGGACACGCCGGAGCTTATCTATCGCTATTTCGCTCCACAGCTACAGCACCTTCCACAGGAACAGGTGCTAGTGGTAGGTCTAGACACCCGCCTACGTCACCTCTGCACTAGCGTTGTGTCCACCGGCACTGTAAACGAGGCCACCGCTCACCCACGCGAGATCCTACGCCCAGTCGTCATTCGCGCCGCCTACGCGTTCATTCTCATTCACAACCACCCGTCCGGGGATCCTTCACCAAGCAGAGCTGATTGCTCCGTTACAACACGCATGGTGCAAGCGGCAGACCTTATGCAAATCCGCTTTGTCGATCACGTGATCGTCGGTCGCTCCGAAGGTGGGCGAACGCCGTATTTTTCTTTTCGAGAATCTGGTGTGATTTCCTGAAGTCTAACAACCAAACCCACTACAACAATGAACTTGATGGAACCAAAATTCGAGATTGGAAAAACCTACGCCACCGCCGCGGTTGTGGCATGGGCAGAACGCCACGGGATCGACCTTACTCGATTCCTCCGCCGCCACCACTGCGGCGACTGGGGGAGTCTTGATGAGGAGGATAAACAAGCCAACCAAGACGCACTCACCGACGGAGGCAGAATCTTCTCCTCCTACCTGATCGAAGGCGAAAAAATCTACCTGATCACCGAAAGCAACCGCTCCCACACGACAATTCTATTCTCTTCGGAATACTGACCCGAAAGGGGCGGTGTGCTAAACAGCTTTGAATTTAGCACAGTCAATTTAGCACAGAGGCTCGCAAAGTGGTGCGCGATATAGGGTTCGAACCTATGACCCCATCCGTGTGAATGACATAAAGATTATAGAGCTCTGGATTAGTTCTTTGGTATTAGATTCCAAATTGCCTGAGCTTGAGATTTTGGCATAAGACCGAGGTAGTGCTTCTTTAGGGTTTCCTCACCGCCGGTGTGACCATGCTCAAAGAGTAGATCGGGCAGGGGTTTCTTTAAGGCAACAGACACACTTGCAGCAGTGTGTCGGAGGGCGTTCTGGGGCCATTCAGGCAATTTTTCGTCGGGAGTTTCTTCCAAACTAAATTTTTTGACGTAGTCCGACCAGACTCGGAACCCAGCGAGCCTTTTCAAAGCGAGTTGTTTGCGGTTGAAATTTGGAGGGCAGACGAATTTGCTGATCGGGTAGGCCTTCAGCCATTTCGCCAGGGGAGGAGGCATCTGGATGTAACGGCGGCGGTTGTTTTTGCGGTCGTTGGCGGCCGGGACACTGATACCTTCCTTAGTTATGTCAGAAGGTTTGAGCCTGCGTAATTCCGCCTGACGCATGCCGGTGTAGAGGGGAATGCAAAATGGAATAATGCAGTCTGGAAGGTGTTTTTCGGCTTGGCGAAGTAGTTGATCGGCTTGAGTAGCGGTCAGGACCACCGTCTCGCTTGGTATTTCTTCCTTCCTCTCCGAGACATCCAATGTATCCGATTTGCACCAGCCACGCTTGGGGTGAGCACACCAGCGCCAAAAATTTTTCAGCAGACGCATACGGCCATTAAAAGAGGAAGGGCCGTTGATCTTTTCATTCATCCAAGCGTCCACGTCAGCGCCCTTGATGTCGGCGATTTCGATACCACGAAACTTTTCTAACAGGTGGTTAGCCATCTGATTGATCGCCTGGCGGTGTTTAATTGATTGAGCGGCTTTCGCCTCCTTGAACGCATCGAGCGCAGCTTCTATTTTCACGCTGGCAATACGTTGTTGTTCCTGCGCTGCAATACGGCTTGCTGCCTCTAGGATGGTGATTCCAAAAGGTTCGAGGATTTTCTTGGCTGCCATCGCCTGCTCCGCCAAGGTTGGTGGAATAGCTCTAGTTTGACTTCCAAACTCATCATACTTTTTTCTAAGCTCCTTTGAAGCTTCTTTGGCTAGCTTCTCGGTGCGGTAAAAATGTTGTTCACGACGCCCCGTTTCGGAGACTTTGGCTGGAATGTTGATACGCCAACCGGAAGGGGAATTTACAGGGGTAAAACGTATGCGTTTGGCCATAAAAATATACTCACCTTATTCACTTTAAAAGTCAATGGAATGTGTGGAATGGACTGAATGCTTGGAAAAATTCTTTTGTTTACAATAGGCATAAAGGTTGAGGGCCCCTTTTATTAGTAGGAGGTCGGGACCGTATATCCAGCGACTGTCATTTCCGAATCTGATAGATAAATCCTTGATCTGAAAAGGATTTTTTCGCTCTGCGTATGTATATCAGGGTTTTGAATTTTACTTTTAGACGCAGCGTTCCTTTTTCTGATATACATACGTTTTCGCACTTTTGGCCCCTGGATATTTCGGGTCGAGCCGATTTTTACCTAGAATTTCCAGTTGAACTGCAGTTTCTGTGAAATGCAGCAAAGAGTTTGAACAGAAGGTAACGAAGAGAACGAAGGATGTCTCATCCCCCCATTCTCAAATCTCTTGCTAAAGAATCAAAAAAAGCAAAGTCAAGTTGCAGCGCGCTAGCTCCTTCGTTGACTTCGTTACCTTCTGTGAAAATTATTTTCTTAAATATGTTCTTTTGAACAGTTTCTGATTGACGGATCTCTAGAGATTTGGTTTCAAGGTTGCATGTCCACCCCCAAGACCCGTTGCTGCTGGAGAAAAGATCTCTCGGAATTTAGAAATTTAACTGATCGAGAGCGAACCGGTTTCCTGTTGGTCTTGGAATGGTTCGAGAATTTCCGGCTTAGAAACGAGTTGGAAGCAAATCGTGCCGCCGCCAAAGTCTTTTGGAAAACGGAAGTCATACGTGAGGACAGGCCGCGCGAGTCATGGCAATTGGAACAATGGGGAGATGCGATTCAATGGTATTTGAAATGGTTGGATGCGTGTGCAGAGGCTGGTGTGGATCACCGGAGCTTGGCTGAGCGCGTGCGAGCGGCGGTTCGGTCGGCTTGTGCGCGGCGGGGATTGTCACCTAGAACCAAGCAATGCTACGGTGCGTGGGCTGCGCGCTATGCGATATTTGCCAAAGATGAGCGGGAGGTTATGCATGTGTTAGGTCATCCGGTTTTATTGACGATTGATGATTGATGATTTTTTATTTTTGATTTGAAGAGAAGAATATGAAACCTCAAGAACTAGAAGATAGGCTGATAGATTTTGCTGTGATGGTAATTGGCGTAGTTGAAGCTTTGCCTGTCTCAAAGGCAGGTAATCATATCGCTGGTCAATTGGTTCGCTCTGGTACTTCGCCAGCACCGAACTACGGCGAAGCGCGCAGTGCGGAATCGAGAAAAGACTTCATTCACAAGATGAAGATTTCTCTGAAGGAACTGCGAGAAACGGTGATTTGGCTAAAAATTATTTCACGCAAAGGACTTGCTGACGAATCGTCAACTTCTAGCTCAATCAAAGAATGTGGCGAGTTGATTGCAATTTTTATATCAAGTACAAGAACCGCCGATAGCGAATCGCTGTCCTCTAAGATCAAAAATTAAAAATAAAAAATCATCAATCGTCAATAAAACTAGGGCGAGTGGTTCTGGTTGTTTCCAGCGAAACAACATTCTGTGGATCCGGAAAGCGGTCGGCGAATGCGTCACCACTTGCATGACAAAGTGTATAACGAGGCGATCAAACGTGCGGCAGCAGCGGCGGGGATTGAGAAGCGAGTGACGAGTCATGCGCTAAGACATTCGTTTGCGACGCATTTGTTGGAAAACGGGACAGATCTGCGAACTATCCAAGATCTGCTAGGACATGAAGATATTACGACGACGGAGATTTATCTGCATGTTTCATTGAGTCATGGGCTGGGAGTGAGTAGTCCGTTGGATGAAGAAGTTGATTTTCTTACAGATCAACCCCGACACATCGGGGCAGGAAATCATCAAAGCATATGACGAAGTCCTCACTGATTGGACGAAGTGTAACGGAGTCAATCGTAAATCCATTCTTCTAACCGCACGCAGGGTTCTTTCGGTTTGAATGACGATTGATGATTGTTAATTTTTGATTTTTGAATGAAGAGAAAGGACGCTTCATCTGCGAAGTCCCCGCTGCTTTATATCTTCGATTCCGCCGAAGCGGCTCTCATGCGCCGACCGTAAACCAGCTCGAACACTG
>CAMCYT010000212.1 GCA_945885485.1 Prosthecobacter debontii | reverse complement strand
GGTGATCTCGGCCGCTGCACGAGCTGTTGCGCCTACGACAAAAAGTTTGATTAACTCGCTTTGCTTTCGGGCTGGAAGACGGCTTTTTCTTTGATACATTGACTTGTCTAGTTATGCGGTTTTTTGTCGCTTAGCTAGTACAGCCCCTAGATTTTTTCAGCATGGTATGGGTTTTGGGAAGAGTTTTGAATACGCGATTAAGGCTCCGATTATTTCGGGATTTCGTTCACTGTATAAAAAGCAAAATTGTGAACCAGGGTCTCGCCATCACGATCGAGAATGGGAGCGAGGTTGAATTCGTGGATGTGGCCTTGGGTGATTTTATCGAGCGTAATTTTCGCACTCAGACCATCTTTGGCGATAGCGACTTGAGTGACCTTGGCATCCGTTGCCTCAATGACAGGTCCGCCGTAACCTTGATGATAGGGATAAGTGAAAGAGTTGACGCGATAATTTTCAGGAAGAGACGCTGTTTTAGGATCGAGCGGTTTGGTGAAATCGATGTTGAAACCGGTTGAGTTGATGGTGATGCGTTTGATTTCAAAGGGAGTGACGCCAGTCCATTCCAAGCGTTCGAGCGCGTAGGGTTTGAGTCCACGCACCGGCCAACCGCGGTTGGTACCGCCGGAGATCAAACGACCTTGCGGAGTAAAATGCACATTGAGTAGGCCAGTGGAAAGCTCCTCGCGGAAAGGATAACACGCGCCCTGCCAGACGCCGTTCACTTGCTCGGTGGTGGCCCGGAGGATGATGGATTGCGTGTAATCTCCGAGAAAGATTTGGTTTTCAAATGGACCAAATTTTCCACCGGTCTTATCAATCACAAATCCACTGATGGAGCGGCCCATGCGGATGTAGGGAAATACCACCGCGTAGGGATCAAGTTGCGGGATATTTATACTTTCCGTTAGAGTAGATGACCCAGTTTTCGGCTCGACCGGAGCAGCGCCCATGTTCGGTGCATATTTGTACCAGTTATAACTGATGGGATGTCCCATGAAGCCGTTTTCCTTGACGAACTTCAAACTGCACGCCGAGTTCCACGGGCCTTGGCTTTCAATGTAAAACACAGCTCCGTGTTCGTTGAAACCGATCCCGCCCGGGCTACGCACGCCGCTCGCGTAGGGAATCGATTTCCCCTCGGGCGTGACTTTGAAAACCCAACCACGAAACAATTCCTGCGAATGATACGAGCTCGATAGGCCGAGCGCGACGAACATGTTTCCTTTCGGATCGAATTTCGAACCGAACGCATATTCGTGATATGTGCCGTATCCCCATGCATCTGAAACCACATCGTAACGATCCGCAGTGCCGTCGTTATTGGTATCGGAAACTTTGGTGAGCTCTGCGCTGTGCGTGACGAACAACACTTTGTCTTTCCATGCGAGCCCGAAGATTTCGTCAAGTCCGGTGGCGAAGAGTTGATACTTGGGTTCGGGATTGGCGGCGTCGGTTCCAGTGATGAAATACACTTCGCCATGACGCGTTCCGACCGCAATTCTGCCATCCGGCAAATCGCAAAACGCACCGGCTTCGATGACGATATTCTTCGGAATGGGGAGATCGACTAGGCGGTAGTATTTGCGTTCGCGTTCCGCTGTGCCCCACCGCTCGCCGACTTCTTCGGCGATGGCTATTAGAGGAAAGATCGCGACGAGAGCGATTAAGAGTTTAGGGAAGAATGACATAATCGAGAGAGAGTTTTGAAGTTCCGGCGGGCAGATCCAGCTTGAGTATAAGCTCCTGATTCGATCCTGCGGTGCGTACAATGTTAGAAAACTTGGCGTTAGATTTTCTAAGGTTGAGTTGGAGTTTGGGGATTTTAAATGAACTCTCTGAGACCGATTCGATAGTTCCTGACAAGACGCGGAAGTAAATCGAAATGGCTTTGGTGGAAGTGAACGTCAGGGTGCGATTCAACGTGTTGTTTTTACTCGCTGCAATCGATGTGTCCTCAATCGCCACTTCTTCGCAACGATAACGCAAGGTCGGGGCGCCTTTTTCACCGATTGAATATCCTTGGAATGCGTAGCCGTGCTGGGAGGGATAAGTCGGATCCGGATTGACCGGGGCTTCCTTGGTGCGGATGGGTCTGAGCGGCCATGCTTCTGGAAGTTTTGTTAGAAACGCAACGTCTTGCGCGAGTTGGATGGCGGGTGAGGCTGGAGTAAAATTACCGGAGCCTTGGCCTCGCCAGCCGACGGTGATGAATTTCCCTGGCCAGATGGCAGTGAGCGCGCCGTTTTGAGCGTCGAATGCATAATTCATTCCACCGGGAAAACCGATGGCGATACCGCGGTAACCCGCGACCGTGCTGCGACCGCGATAGGTGCGGGTTTGATCGGTGACGCTGAGTTCGGGGTTTTCTGCGCGCAGGCCGGATGGATCGCGAGCGGAGCGGCCGAGCGAGAACTGATGCCACAAGGCACGGATTTGTTCATCGGCATCGCCGCCAAGAATTTCGGTCTGCACAGCTTTGCCCTCAGGCCAGAAGGACGGCATGATTATACCTGGGCGCAACTTCGTGGGGTTTTTCAAAAACTGATCAAACCATGCGGGCTGCAGGCGCTGGTAGGAAGTCATCAGATCAAGGCCTTTCATGCTGGGCGATTCCTTGCCGTTGTAATTATGGCAAGCGATACAGTTCAGGCCTTGATCGCCTAACAACTGATGCGCGGCGTTATCCATCTGAGTTTTCGATTCTTTTTCGGGCGGCTTAAATTCGATAGGCGGGAGTTTATCGACCTCGCCTAACAGTTGGGTCAGGCCATCGAGCGCCGCGTTTCCGAATTGCGGCATGCGGGTGATCATGTAGGGGCGGACAGTTTCGCCTTCGTGGAGGACTTTGTGCAACCAGCCGGGTTGCAATTTTGCGCCGACAAGTGTGAGTTCGGGCGGGATACGCGCGTGGTTGCCAAGAGCTTCTTCGGTGCTGTGGAAATAACTGTCGAGCGCGGGCTTCACTCCACCGAAATCATCGCGTTGGTGACAGGAAATGCAGTTCAGTTGGGTCAGGCGCAGGTTGATGGCTTCGGCGGGCGTGGGATTTTTCGGCTTTTCTGTTAGAGCGGCGCGGATCGCTTTTCTCTGAACATCGCTGAGCTGATAGTTCGGTGCTTTTCCGGGAGTCAAAGAAAGACAACCGGCATTTAGATTGAGTTTGGCTTTCGCTGGGATAAGCGGCGGTTTGGGACTTGAATCGACTTTATGGCAAGCGTTGCAGCTCATTTCCGTGAACGCCTTTTTCCCGGCCGCAATGGTCGCGGGTGAATGGGTTTCAGCTTTCGCCGTGGCTGTTTCAGAGCCGATCATGAAAGCGGCAAGCAGTTCCGATTCGCTGCGGCTCAAGCGCATGTCGGGCATCCGGCCATCGGATCGGACTTTCAAAGGCTCGTGTAAAAAATCAGCGAGGCCGGTGGAATGATATTTTTTTGAAACGTGAGCTAGGTTCACGTGACCTGTTAGAGCTTTGGCATCCGGATTGTCATCCTGCGGGCTGTGGCAGGCAACGCAGCCGACCTCGTGAAACAATTTTTTGCCTTCTGCCTCTTTATCTTTCGGGAGAGCGTCAGGTTTTGCGGGTTCGTTTTTTAGAGAAAGCAAATACGCACTGAGTTCGGTGGCAATTTTTTCCTGCTCTTCAGCCGAGCGCTCGCCGAAGACATCGGGCATTGCTGTGCCGGGATCGTGGGCGGCGGGGTCTTGGATAAATTTCTTCAGAAAATCGGGTTGGATTCGTGAACCGACCTCACGCAGATCCGGACCGGCGGCGTTGGGTTTTGACATTCCCTCATGACACGAGGTGCAACGCAGTTCTTCAATCAGCACCTTGCCTTTTTGGGATTCGGTCAACGGATTCTTGTGCTCCAAACCAGGGATGATGGGAGCGGCATGGAGATTTGCTGCGATCAGGCCAAAGCAAGCAACCATGGCCGGAGTTGTTGAAAATGTAATGCGCACGGCGGGAATATATCGCCCATTTCTCGGAGGTCGAGCTAGTTCAGCGGGTCAGTTTGTCTGGATACTGTTTAGATGGCCTGTCCCTTAGAATGATTAAGAATAGGCGTCTCACATCAGCTCAGAACCTCTCGTTCCAGTGGAAGTGATGCATAACGCGGTGGAAGATAGGCGTAAACACCAGCGCTGCGGTAGCGATGAAAACTAGCCCTGCGTACAAGGCATAGATACCAGCGAAGAGCTTACCTGCCTCGGTTTGTGGAAGGTTGACCGGACCCATGCCACCGAGAAGCATGGCTGAGTTCAGGAATGCGTCCATCCACGAGAGATGCTCAAGGCTCACGTAGCCAACCATGCCAGCGCTAAGTGATGCCAGAAGAAGACATGCTGCTAGTCCAAGATGGACAGCCAAGCGCCGAGCAAAGCTGACGCTTGGTATTGGCGGTTGATCCTTGGGTTCGTACATCACGCAACAGGCATTGTTCTTAGAATCTTTAGAATGAATACACCGGCGGTGGCGAGCCCAAATTCAACGAGGGACGTTATCGCCGTTTGCATCGCATGACTTCGTCATTTCTTTAGGGGCTGTACTAGCTAAGGCTCATTGCTGAGCCTGTTTTACCCAGTATTTAAGCTGCTTCAAGAGCATTTGATGGTTACCTCCATTGAAGCGCCATTCACACTCCTTCAAAAACCAGTGAAAGTTCTCTTTTTTGATACCATTAA
>CAMCYT010000211.1 GCA_945885485.1 Prosthecobacter debontii | reverse complement strand
GCCAGCGCCCCCACCGATCGAACTGCGACGAGTTGATCAAGTAATTTATCATCCGCTCTTAACCAGCCAATCCGTTGATAGGCCTCTTGACGGTCGTCTACTCCTTGCGGGCCGAGTCGGCTTTCCATCGCAGCTTCGATGCGATAGCCCAGTTCCTCACCGGCTACCCGATGCACCACAGGATTTGATAGAAATTTCAGCCCGTAATCTTTCTCAACTTTGGAAATCAATTCCTGTGGGACAGAAACCTCACCCCCACCCTGTGCGAGTGAGCGCAGCGAGGCATTCTCTTGTGAAAGCATTTCAATTTCTTCCTGCGCGATGCGGAGTTGATTCTCCAAACCCTCCAGCGATGCCGAACCACTTATGGGAGTTTTTTCCGCACGCATCATCCAACCACCCGCTCCAAGCGCGGCTCCGATGAGCAAGGTAAGCAACTGTCTATCAGAAATCATTGGCTGTGAATGATAGCCCTTATTTCTCACCGAATGGATTTTTATCCAGTGCCGATGGAGTTCCGAAAAAATTATCGGGAACAACTCCGGGAATCAGTGTAATCGCAATCGGTGCACTGCGATTTCCGAGCGCATCATAAGAATATAGGAAACGCCGCACGGGTAGTTCATTGCCTGTTTTTGGATCGATCCGCTTCACCCTTGAGTCAAACATCCGCTCCTCACCGAGCTTACCATCGGATTTCCGATAACCATAACTGAACTTATATAACTCGTTCTTATCACCATCAAAAATTTTACAGCCTGTCGGGTTGCCATGCTCATCCATCCGATAAACGGTCAACATTTTCACGATGCCTTTGTCACTGAATGTCCGTTTGGTAAGCGTCCGGCTATCCGGACTGCGGACAAAAATAGTGCGCGAGCCATCATCATGGCGTAAGACCCGCACGTTTGGTCCATCGACCGATTCGAAATTTCCCTGTTCAGCATGTCCTGAAATCGCTCCTAAGGCGCAGATCATCAAGATTCGTATCATTTTCATACCCGAATTAAAAACCGAGATATCGATTACGGCAAGAAACGTTTCACGGCCTCGCGTTTGAGGCGTAACTCCCGCCATTCATTTACTAAACGGCTCGCCTCGATAATCCCACAACCCGCTGGCAATGAAATCCTATTTCCGTGCCACCATAAGCCACGTATCGCCACCACTGCCTCAAAAGAACCTCCATCCCACACTCCAAACGGCGAACCAAACTCTACTGGGCAACCCAAACGCTGACGCCACTCACCCAGCATGGCCATGGTTTGATCAGTCCGCGGCAACGGTCCTAAAGCCGGTGTTGGATGTAATCTACGTAATAATCGACGCGGTTCTTGTAGCGTTTCCAATTCCACTGAAATTCCAGTTAGAAAATGAACGATTGATGCCAAGCGCATTACCTCGCGGTCCTTTCGCCGGAGCTGACCAAGATCAAGCAACTTCGCAACCAAGGTCTGAGCCACATATTCATGCTCACGGATTTCCTTTTCATCGACACTAAACACGGCCTCATCATCTTCCCTTGCAGTCCCTGCAAGCGCCATCGTTTCCAAATGCAACCCACGCATGGAAAGCAACAGTTCCGGTGTTGCACCTGCGAAACCCGAATCTCCATTTACCCAACCATAGGTTTGTAGCGGCGCTCGTTGAGCAGACATCGCGGCGATGATTCTTGCTGACGGCGACTCACTTCCCCTCACTCTTCCTCGCTCTGTAACGACAGGAACGGTTTTCTCAATCAGGCCCTGACCGATACAACTCATGATTTCTTGGAAAACCACAGAAAAGGGCATCGCATCCTGTGTCTCCCAATCGATCTCTAATTTCGCTGATCTGAAGGAAAACTTTTCCTGAAACTGCTGCAGACTAAGTTGCTCAAAATGTTGTGGAATATGCCATGGCATTTCGTCCATATCACAAAAGCTGCGTTTAAAAAATGCCACACCGGATTCCGGTGGAGTCTCAACTTTATGAAACGGCCCATATCCGACCACCACACTGCCATCTCTTCGGGCAAGCCATGCAATTTCTTCGTTCATCAATTTGATTCAGGCGCTACTGCCATCTGCAGTGGATTTCAAAATTTTAGGCGGCTCTAGCTTTGTGACAGGAATAATTTTTTTCACATGCTCCACAGGCACCCAACCACGTGTCTTACTGGCGAAACCGACATAGGCCCAGCCACCGGATTCATAGAGCACTTCAGCTAATGATCCAGGCGGAGCATCAATGACTTCAGGTGAGGTTCGTGACGCATCCGTATGCAACACAACCTTATCACCAACAATCACTGCTTGCTTAGCAAGCGGAGCAAATTGCGCATCATCTGGATAATAAACACAACCCAATGCGGCGATGGACATAAGCAAAGGAGCAACAATCAAACCGACAACTCCACAAACGCGCAGATGATTGCCTGGTCTAGTCGCAAAAAATACCAAGATGCTCAAAACAAAAATCCATCCACCTAACCACAACCCTCCGCGCCAAACATCCAAGGAAAGCCGCGCTAAAACGTATTGATAAGTCGGACGCGCCACAATGATAGAGCCGAATTTTCTCTCGATAAATCGCAGGTTCTGCCTCGCCTCCACGTGACTCGAATCTCTTACAAGAGCTCGCCTGTAATAAAGCGCAGCATCACCAGGAGAGCCCATCTTATAGGCAGCATTTCCAATATTATAAAGAGTGTCAGTTGAAAGTTGTGGATACGGTCCAGCTTCTAACCAGAGCTTGGCAGCTTCTTCAAACTTGGCTTTATCATATGCCTCGGTGGCTCTAGCCATCACATCTTCCCCCCTCACTTGCGGCAAAACAAGAGACATCAATAACATTCCAAAAGCGACACGACGCAAGGCACGCAACATCTGCTGACGACGCTTCGCTGGCAACTCAGCCTCTGTTTTATCTTTTTGGAAACACAAACGGTCACGCTCTTGAATAATCTCGGTAATTTCCCCATCCTCTTGACCAGAAACCCACTTTTCAACAAAACCACCTGCGGATCTCAGGAAGTCCAAACTGCCACGCCCCTCGGCATTCAAAACGTTTTGAAAATCCTTCTTCATCAATTGCTTGGTCTTATCTGTCTCCAACAAATGCGAGCAACGCATCCAGAGAGCTTTGACAATGAGCAGAAATGCAAACAATCCGCAAATCATCTGAACCATCTGAAACGAAAAATTACTTCTCTTCTGCGTCAACACGCTACCTGAATTCAGCAATCCAAGAATATCTGTCATACGTTCAAGAGGCATTGGCGAAACTTGCTGCGAACCAGATGATTGCAAACTCGGCATTGCAGCAGGATTCACTGTGATAGCGATCGCTTCAGTCATAACCGTTTGGTATTTCTCCAGCTCTGGATCAAAAAACACCAAGCGAAACGGCGGAACCATTGTCTTCAATTCCAATGGTCTAATGAACTGACTGAAAATAACCGAACCACTTTCCTCGCGTCTCTCCTCACCCCTTTGGCTGGCAGTCGCTTCGTAAACTTTCCAACCCTTTGCATCTAACATTATTGGTGACCGTAAAGTATCAAGATTTCCACTTCCTGAAACAATGACATCCAAGGCCAACGGTTCACCTTCGGTAACATTAGTCTGTTTGATAGCAGATCCGATTTTAAACTGACCCACTGCTTGATCAAAGCCCTCTGGCGCACCTTCCGGAAGTTGGGCTACTTGAAATTCATATTTAGGAATTTCAAGACTCGCCTCCAATTGCCAGCGCTGAGTAAATCGATCAAAAATCATTTTAAAATAAGTAACTCGTACCGTAGCAGGTCCTAATGTTACAGCCCCAGCACGCAACGGACTCATTGTCGTCCAATAAGACATCGCAACATAAGATTGGCCCAATAGATTAACCTCTCCCGTTGCATCACTGGCTTCGAATCTCCATACCGCAAGCCCCTCTCTCTCAAACTCGGGCACTCCCCAATCCACGATCGAATCCAACATGTTTTCAGGAACATAGATCTTGATTTCCGTTCGAACTGTCTGGTTCTGATAAATTTTCTTGTTCGGAGCCTTAATGATACTCGCATATTTTACCTTCTCCTGAGATGCTAATGGTTTGGATGATACTTCATTCCACTTAAGATCGTCTGGGTTAAAAATCTCTATAGAAATGGGAGCAGTTTTATATGTCACTCCAGAGACAACGACTTCCGCGGAAGGAATCGTGTGCATACCTACCGCATAGCTGGAAACCAAAAACTGATAGCGAAACATAACCTTCTCACCAGGTCGTGGATTGGATGGACCATAACCGATCAAGTTGATATCGATATCTTTCACTTTTGGAAACACCGGAATATTATCGGGATCAATCCCATCGAATTTCACTTCTAACAATACTTTTTCACCTCTTGCTAAATAAGCTGAATAAATTTTCGATTCAATCGACGCGCCCGACAGCGGGGTAAACGTTAACAGAAGTAAAATTAATGTTTTTTTAATCCATGCATTCATAGTTACCAATCTTTCTTGGGTAGTCTAAATCCTCTGCGTCCGGGAGAAAGCGGACCTTTTTCAACATCTGAATTTTCCTTCAATTTTCTGCGCGCTTCATCTTCAGGTGATTCATTGGGATTATTACCAGAATCATCTGAATTCTCTGCTTTGTCATTTTCCTCCGGATTATCTCCTTCTTCACCCTTACCTTCTTTCGGCTCTTTGCCATCTTTACCTTTTTTCGAATCAGGTGATTTTTCCTTATCTCCCTCACCACC
>CAMCYT010000210.1 GCA_945885485.1 Prosthecobacter debontii | reverse complement strand
TCCCTCATGCGCTTCCTGATCGCCCCCGATAAATTCAAAGGTTCCCTCACCGCCAAACAAGCGGCCGAAGCCATCGAACGCGGGATTTTAAAAGTTTTTCCATCCTCCACCTGCACCCTCCTCCCCCTCGCTGACGGTGGTGAGGGCTTGCTCGACGCCTTTCAGGAAACCGGAAATTTCACCCTCCAAGAATCCACAGTGCACGATGCGCTCGGTCGCGAAGTCACCGCCTCATGGCTTTTCGAACCCAAGGAATCCATCGCCATCATCGAATCCTCCCAAGCCAACGGCCTCTGGCGCATCAGCGAAACCGACCGCAATCCCGCCCGTTCCTCCACCTACGGGGTCGGCCAAATCATCCAAGCCGCCATTTCCGCCGGTGCCACCGAAATCCTCATCGGCATCGGCGGCAGCGCCACCAACGACGCCGGGGTCGGCCTCGCCTCCGCACTCGGTTGCCGTTTCCTCGATGATTCCGGAAACCCGCTCGAACCCATTCCGGAAAATTTCCTCAAAATCGCCAGCATTGATTCCACCCAAATCCCCGCACTCCCCACCATCCGCGTCGCCTGTGATGTCAAAAACCCCCTACTCGGCCAGCGCGGAGCAACCCGAGTTTACGGCCCACAAAAAGGCATCGCACCAGAAAACCTCGATCTCGCCGAAGCCGGCCTGCGTCATATTTCTAACATCGCCGCCGCACATTTCCAAAAAGATTTTACAGAACACCCCGGTTCCGGTGCAGCGGGCGGACTCGGTTACGGACTCATGACCTTCTGCCACGCAACCCTCGAATCCGGCTTCTACTGCATCGCAAAAACTCTAGACGCAGAAACACACATCGCCGCCGCCGACATCGTCATCACCGCAGAAGGATCTCTCGATTCACAATCCCTCGAAGGCAAAACCCCCATCGGCGTCTCCCAACTCGCCCGCAAACACGGCATCCCCGTCTACGCCCTCGCCGGAAAAGTTTCCGATACCGAACTACTACTCCATCACTTCGATGGCATCGATTCCATCCTCAACAGCGGAGTCACCCTAGAGCACGCCATCGCAAACGCAGCAGAATTGTTAGAACAAACCGCAACCCGCCTAGCCACCACCTTTTCATAACTGGACCGCGCGCATCCAGCTTGCCCCGATGGAGTCGGCGGTCGCGCTTCTTCCATCCACTCACCCCTCCCCAGGGCGAACAAGCTAGGGAAAAAACCGCAGATGAACAGGATGGACGCAGATAAAAGAAGGGATAAGAAATTTAATGAGGGTGTTTTGCCAGAGAACACCGTCATCTCATCCTCTTGATCTGCGTCCATCCTGTTCATCTGCGGTTAAATTCTAACCCGCCCGCTGAAAATACTCCCTAGCTTGATCTCCCCCTCCCCCTGAAATTTTTCCATAGATTCCCATCCACATTTCATTACCTTAGTAGCCTTCTCAAGAAAACCCCATGCAACGCATCACGACATCCATTCTCTCCGGACTTCTCATCTCAGCCACAGCTTTCGCCCAACAGGGAAACCGCGCAGGTCATGACAAGATGGACGATGTCGTCCCTGCAGAACTCATCCCTCCCGCTCCCGTCCTAACCGTCGATGAATCCCTCAAAACCTTCACCATCGAAAAAGGCTTCGTCATCGAACCAGTCGCAGCCGAACCCTTGATTGAAAAACCCGTCACCCTCGCCTTCGATGCCAAAGGCCGCATGTGGGTCTGCGAATTACGCGGCTACATGTTAGACGCCGATGGCAAAGACGAAGACAAACCCATCGGCCGCATCGCGATTCTCGAAGACACCGATGGCAACGGCACCGCGGACAAACGCACCACTTTCATCGAAAACATCCTCCTTCCCCGCGCCATCGCCATCGTCCCCGGCGGCATCCTCTACGGTGATCAGGATAAACTCTATTTCGTAAAATCCAAAGATGACAAAGCCGATGGTAACCCAGTCGTCATCGATGACAAATTCGCCGTCGGCGGAAACGTCGAACACAAAACCAACGGTCTCATGTTTGGAATCGATAACTGGATGTACAACACCAAATCCGCGATCCGTTACAAATACATCGATAACAAACTCACCCGCGAACAAACCGAAAACCGCGGCCAATGGGGCATCACCCGCGACAACTTGGGTCGGATTTACCACAACAACAACAGCGTCCTCCTCGTCGGCGATCGTGTCCTGCCCAATCTTCTTCGTGGCAACACCGCCGTGAAAATGAAAACGTCGATCACTTCTAAAATCGGCGACAACAAAGTCTTTCCAGGCCGCGTCACCCCCGGCATCAACCGCGCCTACATGGCGAAGAAGAATGGTTATAAAGAGGAAACCCTCGATCCGAAAACTTTCAAGATCACCGACGCCACCGGAGCTTGCGGCCCTGTCATTTATCGTGGAAACCAATTTCCCGAATCCTACCAAAACGCCGCCTTCATTTGCGAGTCATCCGCACAGCTCGTCAAACTCGTTAACGTCACCGCCAAAGACGGAAAACTCTCAGGATCTCACCCGTTGCAAGATAGAGATTTTCTAACATCCACCGACGAACGCTTCCGCCCCGTCAACCTCTACAACGCGCCCGATGGTTCCATCTACCTGCTCGATATGTATCACGGCATCATCCAGCACAAAACCTACATGACCACCTACCTCCGCAACCAAACCCTGTCTCGGAAACTTGACGGCCCAGGCGTTGGTCACGGCCGCATCTATCGTATCCGTGCGGAAAAAACTCCACTTACCAAAGTCGAAGACCTTTCCAAACAGTCCGTAGAAGAACTCGCCAAAAAACTCGGCGACCCCAACGGCGCAGTTCGCGATCTCGCACAAAAAGAACTCATCGACCGCAAAGCCGATCCCGCAGCGCTCATCGCTGCACTCAAAACACCCGCCAACGAACTCCACACCATCCACCTCATCTGGACCCTCGAAGGACTCGGCGCGCTCGATGCCTCACATTTAAAATCCGCACTCGCCTCCGGAAACGAAGACCTCGTATTCACCGCGCTTTATGCATCGCTTTCATTGGGCGATTCACAACGCAAACTGTTAGTCGAAGACATCTCCAAAAGCACCGCGAATCCCGCCACCCTTCCCTACCAAGCAAGAGCCCTCGCATCCATCGATAGCGATGAAGCCCAGGAAGCTTTGGTCAATCTTCTAACAAAAAATGGCAATACCGAATTTGTTAAAGAAGCCGCCATCTCCGGATTAGGAAAAAACGCCAAGCACTTCGAACAAGTGAACAAAGATCGTTTCAAAGAAAAAAGTTTCGATCAATGGCTGTCTGAAGCCAAGAAAGGACCGCAAAAACAAATCGATCCATCCACCCTACTCAAAGGCGAACACCTCGCCTCCTTCAACCGCGGCAAAACCCTCTTCACCACCACCGCCGCATGCATCGGTTGCCACGGCGCCGATGGTGCAGGACTCGAAAACCTTGGCCCTCACCTCGATCAATCCGATTGGGTCAACGGCGATCCAACACGCATCGTAAAAGTCCTCCTCCACGGCCTCAGCGGCCCCATCGAACTCAATGGCAAAACCTACACCCCACTCGGCGTCATGCCCGGCCTCGGACAAAACCCCGCCATCAAGGACCAAGACATCGCCGACCTCGCCACCTACATCCGCGCCAACTGGAACAACCGCTCCCCTCAAGTCGAAGAAAAAACCGTCAAAGCGATCCGCGATGCCACCAAAGACCGCTCACCCGGACAGATGTACACCGCAGCGGATTTTAAGAAATAACTCTTCATGGACCGCGCGACTCCAGTCGCGCCCCAGTGTCCGCTCACTCCGTTTGATTGACGATTGATGATTGTTGATTTTTGATTTCTGATTTAATTTTCCACTGATCACTCGGCACTTACCAACTCTTCTATGCCCCTCGAACCCTACGAAAACCACACGCCCACCATCCACCCCTCCGCCTTCATCGCGGCCAGCGCGGATGTGATCGGCCGCGTCACCATTCATGAAGAAGCCAGCGTCTGGTACAACTCCACCCTGCGCGGAGACATCAACGAAATCATCATCGGCGCCCAATCTAACATCCAAGACAATGTCGTCATCCATCTCTCAGACGACTTCGGCTGCTACGTCGGCAAACTCGTCACCGTCGGCCACTCCGCCATTCTGCATGCCTGCGAAGTCAAAGACGAAGTCCTAGTCGGCATGGGCGCCATCATCCTAGACGGCGCCGTCATCGGCGAACGCTCCATCATCGGCGCCGGCGCCCTCGTCACCGGCGGCACCATCATCCCCCCAGGATCCCTCGTCCTCGGATCCCCAGCAAAAGTTGTTAGACAACTCTCCGAAGAGGAACAAGTAAAAGTCAAAGACTGGGCATTGAAATACGTGAGACAATCGAGAAAGTTCATTACTCGATCATAACGGCGATTTTTCGATTTCCCAGATGTGTCGGGTTCCCGTCTTCTCTCCAAGAACGGAACCGCGATTTGCAATCGCGACTGCAACCGTCACGCTGACGCATGTTATATTTCTAACTCCATCAAAAATATTTCACGATTTTTTATTGACTAACAAAAGTCTACCGTTAGAAATTCGCCGCGCATGAATCCCCCTTCATTCTCCCCCATCAACAGCGATATGATCAGATCTAAATTTCATTTAGCTCGAACCGTCTGCATCGCCTTCCTATCCAACTACACGTTCCTGAACGCAGGCGCATTGGATGACTAAAATTAAAATTCAGGCCGAAATAAAGGCCAAGCAAACCAAACAGCTTCCAAACTA
>CAMCYT010000209.1 GCA_945885485.1 Prosthecobacter debontii | reverse complement strand
GGAGGCCAAAACGGCCAGTTCTTCTTCATTGAGGATAAATCCAAATTCCACATCTCCGAGTTTTACGGTCATTCCCGTATGCAAAACCACCGTTTGGTGACGAATACCGTCAACCTTGATGCCGTTGGTCGATCCTGCATCGATCAACTGATAGCCACCCTTCACTCGACGCATCTCAGAATGTTTGCCCGAAACCGAGCCACACCCGACCACAATATCGTTATCCTGGCCGCGACCAACAGTGACGATCTCTCGATGTAGGTCAAAACGATAAGGCTGCGGGCTTTTTTCTAGTACGGTAATGGTGACACGTGGCATGGAAATATGGGGTAATGAAGATACCCCTATCGTATAATTTCGGATTGTGCAGCAGTAAATTCGACCATTCTCATAATTCTTTCCAGTTGCCAGTCTACGATTCATCTGCTTCCTTTCTCACCGCTATGTCAAATGCTACCAACGTCCTCTCCACCGGAATTGAAATCATCGGCTCCATTCGTTTTTCGAATGACATGATCATCGATGGAAAAGTCGAAGGTCAAATCACTTCAGATAAAGGCAAGGTCACCATCGGTGAGAATGCCCAAATCAAAGGTGATATCACTGCCGGCGAGGTTAAAGTTTTCGGTAAAATCGAAGGTAAAATCAACTCTCACCGCTGCGAGCTCAAAGATAAGTCAAAAATCACCGGCGATATTAAATCCAAGGTGTTCTCCATGGAAGAAGGCGCTCAACTGACGGGTCGGACAGAAATCGGAGGCTAATCCGCATCCCTTTCTCACTCTAACATCAAAGCAAATCTCTCGATCTCGAGACACCTGCCAGTTGTAGCATCAGCCGCAACGATAACTCCACAGAGCTTCACCGCACCTTCCGCTACAGGAAAACGCGTGGGCATTCCGGTTTTAAACCTCCAGACCACAGATTCAACGCAACGCCCGAGCACCGATCTCTCAGGACCACACATTCCTGCATCTGTTAGATATCCTGTCCCACCTGGGAAAATGGTTTCATCTGCCGTTTGCACATGAGTATGAGTGCCAACCACTAAAGTCGCCTTGCCATCTAACATTCTACCCATAGCAATTTTCTCAGACGTCGTCTCCGCATGGAAATCCAAAACGATGACATTCACTCCCAGCTCTTTTAGCCGGTCGATCTCATTTTCCACCGCAATGAACGGATTATCCAATGGCGGCTGCATGAAACTTCGGCCCTGTGCTTGGATAACAGCAACTTTGCATTTCCCCGTTTCCAACACCACGCTGCCGTTCCCGGGAGTGCCTTCTGAATAATTGATAGGCCGCAGCAAGCGTGGCTCGCCCGGAAAATAATTCACAATCTCCTGCTGATCCCAAACATGATCTCCCGTGGTAATCACTGCTGCACCGGCGCGCAGTAAATCTATGCTGATCTTCGGGGTAATCCCTTTACCTCCTGCTGCATTCTCCCCGTTCACGATGACAAAATCGATCCCATGCTGCGCACGTATCTCAGCCAAATGGTTGATCACTGCCTGGCGCCCCGGCTCGCCTACGATATCACCTAAAAATAGGATCCGTATCGTCTCTGCATTATTTTGTATCTCGCTCATCGGAAACTAGTTGTTAGTGATTCAACCTTGCAGACAACCCAAAACATTTAAAGAGGTTAATTCTTTAGCAACGGCGTAGTCCGGAATCGCTCATGTTGAAAACGAATCATGTCATCAAATGGAGCAAAACAAACCGAACGTGTAGACCATTCCAATGCCGCCTTGCGGTCTCCTTGGGCGAATTTTAACTCCGCCATCGTATCTAAATAAGCTGCTTGCTCAGGTGCTATTTTGAGAGCTTCCAACTGATATTTTTCTGCTTCAGCGAGTTTAAGCCCAGCACGCGAAGCGAACCAAACGGCTGTGTTTCTGGAATTGTGTGACTTGGGATATTTCTCAATCACTCCCACCATCAATTTCCAAGACTCCATAAACCACTCATTTAATTCCTTATCCAATCCCGCCTCTCTCAGCGCGGGAAAAAAATCATCTGCTAGAACTCCATCAGGCATGAAATCTTGATGGATGGCTTTTAAAGTTTGTAGCGCCTTCTCTTTATTCTCAGGCAGAATAGACATCGCCCTAGCAAGATCCGCACTCATCCTCGCTTTCGCATATTCCGAGAGCGAGGCAGACTGATACTGTTGGCTCGCATAAATCTGCACAATCACCTCATGGCAAGAAGCTGCCAGCTTCCAATTACGGCTTCGAACGCATTTTTGTGCGTATTTATCCAACGCTGCTAGAAACTCACCATCCTTAGGATCTGCCTCTAACGCAGCACGATCGAACCACATATTCGCACGTTCGTAATCACCACCGTAGGCATAATATCCGCCTATCCGCATCGAGCTCGCAGCAGATCCCATTGCTAACTTATCTGCCATATCATCATGGATTTTTGCTTTATCTACCATTCCACCACGGCGAAGGGTCGCTGCTATATGCGCCTCTATTTCGGCTGTGGTCTGTGTTTTATCTTCAGGTAAGTTCTGTAAGATTTTCGCCGCATCTTCCCAACGATCTGCCGCACTTAAATACACGTCTAGAGATCCCCAATTAGCCGTGGCGCGCTGTTCTTCATTAAGCATATCCCATGCTTTCAGCGTATTCTGAACATCTTGTTGCTGAATACAAAGGCGCATGACGAGTGAGACGAGCTCAGCTTTCACAACTTTATCTTGTTCATTCTGAACAACCTTCCAAATACGATTCATCCATGTTTCCCGTAATTTACCAAGACTGCTACTCATATTGAAAATCGCCAGCATGGACTCCAACACTTCTCTATCTTTCATCTTTGGATCAATTTCCCGAATCCAATCTAACCAAATCATCTCGAGCTCTTCTTCACCAAGAATTGCAGAATAAACCTCACGCCAACGTTCCTTATCCTCACCTGCCCATTTAGATAAATGTTGAATACCAAAATGAGGTGCTCCGAGTTTTTCATTGAAGAAAAATGGGATGATTCGCCAATAAAGATCAGGTGATTTTTTAAAAAGGTCTGCGAGCGGCTGACTGTATGATTCGTCCAGTTCTTTTTCTAATCCTCTTGATTCCAAAAAATACGCCATCAACATCAACTCCTTGATAACCTGCTCCGATAATTCTCCTTCTTTGAAGCTGTCAAATTGCGTCTTCGCCCACTTGCTGTAATCTGGCTTATTCGGGTCTAATCCGGAAATCTCTAATACCTTATCAATCTCTTCTCGTAAAAGATAATATGCAATGGCATTGGTGGGATCATCCTTATTCTGAATCTTTTCAATCATTTCAAATTTACCCAATGAAGCCAGAGAAGCCATTGAAAGACTCCGTTGTAATCTATTGTTCGCCGTCAGCGCTTTTATGAGTGGTTCGAAATCATGTTTATCAACCACCTCTCCACGCCAGCGCTTTAAGGCGATATCAATGTATGCCTGTTGTGCACGCTGCGGAGTTTCCGGTCGGTGACCCGGCGCATTGTTTTGCTCCAACCAAAGAACGGGATCACCATTAAGCGCTCTAAGTCCGGCTAATAGCTGAGGCTGGTTCGTTTCCTCTGCATTCTTTATCGCACCATCCAAATCACCTTTGACTCGTAGCAAATATCCTTTCCATAACTCTGGCTTCAACTTCTGCGGTGGATTAAGATTCGCGAGCTGTTGATCCAATTGACCCGCACTCCGATACAAACTGGCCAATGCCATCAGTTCGCTATGATTCGATGGTGCCATGCGCAACAGCTCTATCGCCTGATTCACATCATCTGCAACAATAGCCTCTCTCGCAGCCAACATTGCAACATCCTGAACCACTGATGCTAATTCACCTTGAACTTCGGCATTCTCCATCGAATAGAGCTTCAATACCTGATAAATCGCCTTCGCCTCCTTCAACTCATTGAGAAGATTCGGTTTATCCTTAACTGGTGCTTTGCGGTAGGCATTAATCAAACCCAAGATCGCTTCAGGCGTGTCTTTAGTGATTTTTAACTCCACTTTATCAATAGCCTCCTTAGCCCTCATCGAAACCTCAGGATCGCTCGATAGAACTGCCTCTTGCAAAGCCGGTATCCCCGCTTCACCCAGTTTCCATAACGCGATCGAAGCCTTCTCACGCACTTGAAACGTTTCCGATGAAAGATCATGGATCCATTTCTTAACCCCGCCATTTTCAATGATGACGTCTGACGGGGCAGCGAAGACGCATAAAACCATCAAATGAACCGAAAGGACGGAGAAAAAAACTTTCATCTGACTTCAAAGATGAACCGCTGGATAAATAATTCAAGCCCCAGAAAAAAGAAAACCGCTGTGCCGTCCTTGGAGCTATGAGCCACGTTCCGTTAACTCAATAAGTGGGATCGTCTAATGGGTTGCATGTCTTCCTAAGAAGGCATGACAATGGCCCATCGGATATTGATCCCGTATTTTAATACATCGGTCCGGGCATGCTTCCAAAACGGTCGAACACAGCAGTAGGCGCAAAACTTATCGCATACCGCGATTTGCGCAAAGAAAATTTCATAAATCTCTCAGGAAAACATTTCCACGCAGATCACAGCTTGCAACCTTTTCAGCCTTCTCTCATCCTCAGCCCGTGTCCCATACCGCCGAGAAATCCTTCGAACTCATCAAATCCGCACACGAGCGCCAACGCCTCGCGCACGCTTTCCTGATCACCGGCGCCCTCGGCTGCGGCAAAGAACAACTCGCCTCCCGCCTCATCTCGCTCGTCAACGGATCGCCCGACAGCGGCGGCATGGATCTTTTCGGCGAACCAACCGAAGAAAAAATCCTCCCGCTTGATGACCAAGAAAACGGCTGGGTTCGTATCCTTCGTCCCCGCTCGAAAAGCCGCC
>CAMCYT010000208.1 GCA_945885485.1 Prosthecobacter debontii | reverse complement strand
CACCGATCCCACCGATCCCACCGATCCCACCGATCCCACCGATCCCACCGATCCCACCGATCCCACCGATCCCACCGATCCCACCGATCCCACCGATCTAGACGCCGCCAAACGGGCAGTCATCGTCGAACCTCCGCCGGAATAGCCCTCATTTCATCGACCGAAATGTTCGTATCATTTCTAAAAAAGCAGGCAAATAACTTCCCGCCTTACCCTCCCCAATACCCGGAATCTCCAACGCCTGCTCCGTACTCGTTGGCATGTATTTCGTGAGCGATTCCAAAACTTTGTTTGAAAAGACTACATAAGGAGGAACACCCGCTTGCTTGGACATCTTAAACCTCAAGTCTTTCAACATCGTGAATAAATGCGGATCAAAATCCTTTTCCTGTAATCCCTGCGGCTTTGCCACCTCTTCAGGCCAGCGCAGTTCGAATTCAACCTCACCTTTCATCACCGAATCACCCTTTTCCGAAAGTGTCATCAACGGATACTCTCCCGTCTGCGTAATCACCAAAGCCTCCTCAGCCATCGAACGAAACAGAGCATTCAAATAACCCGTGCTTTTATCCGCAAGAATACCATACGTCGTCAGCTGATCTAACCGATTATTTAAAATTTCCTGTGATTTACTCCCTGAAAGCATCTGAATGATCCGACCCCGCCCATACCTTCCCTCCCAGCCCGAACTGTTACGCTGCGACATCCGCGCAACCCCCGCCAATACCTTCTGCACCAAGAGCTTTTCTTCTGCATTCGGCTTACGGTAATCTCCAGCACTGCGCTCACGACACACATCACAATTCCCGCAGGTTTCCGCGTCCGCCTCACCGAAATAATTCAAAATCCATTGCTGGCGACACGCCCGCGCGTAACACATCTCCACCATCAATCGCAGTTTCTCTCGATCCCGCCCATCCTTTTCCTCCATCGCCTCTTCATCAAGAGCGAGATCTCTTGTTAGAAGATTCGGTTGTAATAAACGCGTGCCGCGCATCCGTTTTCCCTGCACATCAAACCTCTCGATAAATCGCCCACGCGCCAGAATCGCCAACGCACTCCCCACCGCCATCGAGTTTTTCACATCCGCATGATCCGCCATCTCTTCTAAAGTCCGGAAAACCTCGTGATTTCCGTCCGCTTCGTTCAGTAAATATTGATAAATCTGCCTCACGGTCACCGCAGATGGATTCGCTCCATCGATGAAAAATTCCTGCGTCCGCGTGTCCGCATAATTAAACAATAACTCGCACACCGCCGCCTCACCATCCCGTCCCGCGCGTCCCGCCTCCTGGTAATATGCCTCCACACTTCCAGGAATTTCATAATGAATCACAAACCGCACATCACCCCTATCAATCCCCATCCCAAACGCATTCGTCGCCACCGCGATACCGACTTTTTTTGAAATAAAAATTTCCTGCGCTTTCACCCGCTCCTGATCCGTCATCCCACCATGATAAGAAACGCAATTCACTCCCCAACTCGCCAAAGTCTCAGAAACGAGATCCACTTTTTTCCGCGTCGCGCAATAAATAATACCTGTCTTGTGTGCGGAAATGATGGCTTTAATCCGCTCATCTTTGTGCGACGTCTTATCCACCGCCGTAATAGCTAACGAAAGATTCGGTCGCGAAAAACCACTCACCCGCTCAAACGGCTCACGCAACCCTAACACCGTCAAAATATCCTGCCTAACAATCGGCGTAGCCGTCGCTGTCAACGCTACACATTGCGGCCTGCCAATTTTTTCTAACGACTTTCCAAGCCGCATGTAATCCGGCCGAAAATCATGCCCCCATTGCGAAAGGCAGTGCGCTTCATCAATCGCAAATAACGAAATCTCAACCCCTTCCAGCGCCCGCAAAAAACTCTCCGCGCGAAACCTCTCCGGCGCAACATAGACCAATTTATATTCCCCACGCCGCATCCCATCCAACCGTTCTTTCTGCTCCGGCCATGTAAGGGTCGAGTTAATCAAGGTCGCACCAATTCCACGCGCCACCAACGCATCCACCTGATCCTTCATCAACGCAATCAACGGCGAGATCACCAATGTCACCCCCGGAAAACACAACGCCGGAATCTGAAAACATAACGACTTCCCCCCACCTGTCGGCATCACCACCAAACCATCCCTCCCAGATACAATTTCAGAAATCACCTCCTCCTGCCCATCGAGAAATTTCGAAAATCCAAAATGCTCCTCTAACGCCGCTCCCGGCGTTTTAACCAATCCTTTAAATAACACATTTTCTGCCACGCGCCGAACCATGGCTCAAATGAACACTTCTTGCAACGTTTCAATCTCCAACATTTCTGCATTTACCTACCTATCTCCTTCCCCCACGCTCCGCTCGTGCCGGACAATGAAGACATCGAACCGATCGAATTGATCAAACGCGCCATTGATGCGGAGGACCCTTCGGCCCTACTCGCTGCCGCTCACGATACCCATTACGCAGACCTCGCAGAGCTCTACCAAGACCTCAACGACGCGGAACGCGACTTCTTTTTTAAGACCATCGGACCCGAACTCGCGACCGACGTGGTCGCGGAACTTCCTTACACGCTGATCGAAGATGCCCTCGGCCACTTCAAACCAGCTCAACTCCGTTTCCTCCTCAGCAACCTCTCCGACGACGACCGCGTCGATATCTTCCAAGTCGTTTCCGAAGAAGCCCAGGTCCGCTTCTTCTCCCTGCTCGGCCCTCGCGATAAAGAACTCACCAAAAATCTTCTCAAATACGAAGAAGACACCGCCGGCGGACGCATGACCACCCACGTTGGCCGCATCACCGCAGACATGACGGTGAAACAAGCCATCACCGTCCTCCGCCGTGATCGTGAAGACGCGGAAACCCTCGCACGCATTTTTGTCGTCGATGTCCAAGGCCGCCTCGAAGGTAAAATTCGCCTCCGCGACCTCGCATTCGAAACATGGGACACATCCATCCGCGACATCATGGAGGACGCCGATGAATTCATCCTCGCCACCGCCGACCAAGAAGAAGCCGCCAGAACCCTTTCCAAATACGACCTCGTCGTCCTCCCAGTCGTCGATGAATTCCATCACCTCCTCGGCGTCATCACCTACGACGACGCTCTCGAAATTCTCCAGGAAGAATCCACCGAGGATATCGAAAAACTCGCAGGTATCGGCGGTGAGCAAAATGAACTCTCCTATTTGAACACCAGTGCCGTCAGCCATTTCCGCCGTCGTGTAAACTGGCTGGTTGGATTAGCGTTCCTCTCCATCGCATCCGGATACGTCATGTTCCGTTTCTCAGAAACCCTCGAGAAAGCCTTCGTCCTCTCGCTCTTCCTACCCATGGTCGTCGCTGCTGGCGGTAACTCCGGCGGACAATCCGCCACCATGGTCATCCGCGCCCTCGCCCTCGGCGAAATCGATAAGGGCACTCTCTTCCGCATCGCATGGAAAGAAATCCGGATCGGCCTTTTCCTGGGTCTCACCCTCGGCATCTGCATGGCCGCTTTCATCACATTCATCCTCCCCTACCTCCACCTCACCGCCGCTCCCGATTTCTCTTTCTTCAAACTCTCCCTCGCCGTCAGCTCCGCTCTAACACTTCAAGTCCTCTCAGCCACCCTCCTCGGTGCCATGCTCCCCATCGGCGCCCGCGCCTGCAAACTCGACCCAGCCGTCGTCTCCTCTCCCTCCCTCGCCTCCACTGTCGATGTCTCAGGCATGGTCATCTATTTCACCACCGCCACTTTCATTCTTAATCTTTAAGATCAGGGGGTCTTCCTCTTCTTAACCAAGAACAAATTCCATCATATTAAGATTTCAGATCTTGAAATAAAAAGTTAGGCTCGCCCTATGAACGCACTAATCTCTCATCTCGAAAACGGCGACGACCTCGCCCCCCGCGAAATCGATGTCGCCGCCAATCTCTTGCTAGACCCATCTGTAGACGACTCGAAAAAAGAAGCGCTCCTCCTCGCCCTCGCGAAAAAAGGCGAGTCCCCCGCTGAGATCGCCGGCTTCGTCGAGGCCTTCCTCGAACACGCTGTCGATCCCATGATCGCTGATCTCGATCTCCCCGGACCCACACTTGATGTCTGCGGAACCGGCGGCGATCAGTTAGATCTCTTCAATATCTCCACCACTTCCATGTTCGTCGCCGCTGCCGCTGGCGCCATCATCGTCAAACACGGCAATCGCGGCATCACCTCCAAATCCGGCGGCGCAGATGTCCTCGAAGCCCTCGACATACGCATCGATCTCCCACCCGAGCATTTCCGCCACTGCATCGAAACCGCAGGCGTAGGTTTCCTCTTCGCCCCCAATTATCACCCCGCCTTCAAAGCCGTTGCCCAAGTCCGGAAAAACCTCGCTGCCGGTGGCCACCGCACGATCTTCAATCTCATCGGCCCCCTCCTCAATCCCGCTCGACCTCAATGCCAACTCGTCGGCGTCAGCGATGAAACCCTCTGCTCCACCTTCGCCGAAATCCTCCAATGCCTCGGTCGCGAAAGCGCATGGGTCGTCAGTGGAAAAGCCTCCTGCGGCCGCAGCGTAGATGAAATTTCCCTAATGGGCTCTACCCGCATCTGTAAAGCAGGCTCTTACCAAGACCTAGAAGACGAAGAAATTACCCCCGAAGACTTCGGCTTCCGCAAAGCCCTCATCGAAGAACTCAAAGGCGGCGATGCCAAACACAACGCCATCATCCTCGAAAACATCCTCTCCGGAAAAGAAACCGGACCCAAACTCGACATCGTCCTCCTCAACTCTGCCGCCGCCATCGCCTGCGCCGGCCTAGCCGATCACATCGGAGACGCCATCGAAATCGCCCGCGAAGCCATCCAGTCCGGAGCGGCCTTAGAACGCCTGAATCTGCTTCAAACAGCCTCGA
>CAMCYT010000207.1 GCA_945885485.1 Prosthecobacter debontii | reverse complement strand
ATTCAGGCTCTGAACTCAGCAGTTGCTCGCACTTTTCAACCGACGCATTAGCAGCATGCAAAGCCTCCTTGAGGTTACCTTGCTTGTGCAAAGTCGTCGCACGATTATGCATGATTTGAATTAAATTGGCAGTCGGCTTATCCATAATTGAAGTATTTACGTTATGCTAAACTTCTTTATCTGAAATTGACTAGCGGAAATCTTTAGCCGGTCGTCAAATCTTCCACTAACTTGCTCCGGCTGCTAGGTAACGCTCCCAAATGATCACAAAGCGCCTGCTCAGCCTCACGGTTTTCCCGGGAAACCCCCAAAATGACCGCGAACTGCCGCTCAAAATGTTGCAACGCCCGCAAACTCGCCGTTTCCCCATCCAAATGATCTAGCCCTCGCCTCAATAAATCAAAAATTTCTGGCTCCGGATGGTTCGACTCCAGTGCCGCCTCCACCAACTGACAAAAATATCCCGCCATCAAGGTCGTCGCGTAACTCCGCCTCAATCCCTGACGCCAGTTGGAAATCGATACCTCCCGCAACGCGTGCAGCTCGCTATGCCGCGACTTTGCAAACAAGATCTCCCCTGAGAAAAATAAGTCCAATTTCCCCGCAAACACACTCTTCGGACGCAGCGCCCCTTTAGCCACAGTCTTGATCAAACCCTCATCCTCACTCAGCCAATGCACGATCAAACTCGTCTCAGTCAGGCGGGTGGTGCGTATCAGGATGGCTTCAGTGGAAAACACGGGATGAAAAGGATTTGCAGATTCGGCTTGATACGGCTCATGAAGTGCCTTAGCCAAGTTCCAGCAATTATGGGTCAGCAATCAAACAAAATCATCAAACGCCGCCGCCGTGTGGATTATCTCAAGCGTAAAAAGGAAGCAACCAAGCTCGGCGGCATCCTTCCAAAAGTCACCGTCAAGAAAGCTACCCCGAAACCGGCGGCAAAATCTGACGAGCCAAAAGCAGTTCCTGCCAAGAAAGCCGCTAAAAAAGTGGTAGCTAAAAAAGCTCCTGCCAAAAAGGCTGCGAAAAAAGTCGCCAAAAAAACCGACTCCGCCTGAGCCTAATCCAAACTTTTATTAACTCATCAACTAAGCCGGTTCTCCCACAAGGAAGCCGGCTTTTTTCATGCCCAGCGAAAATTTCCGCTTCCCTCCAACGCCGCCTCGCTTACTCTCCGCCCGCATCTCAAGTCTTCCTTGAAATTTGAATCTTTATGAAAATCGTCGTCGCATACTCCGGAGGTCTCGATACCTCAGTCCTCCTCCTCTGGCTCAAAGAAAAATACAACGCGGAAATTATCGCCTACTGCGCAGACGTCGGCCAAGGCGATGAACTCGACGGCCTCGAAGCCAAAGCCCTCTCCACCGGCGCATCCAAATGCTACATCGGCGATCTCAAACAAGACTTCGCTCAAAACTACATCTTCCCCATGATCCAAGCAGGCGCGATCTATGAAGGCCGCTACCTGTTAGGCACTTCCATCGCCCGCCCCTGCATCACCGCAGACATGATCAAGATCGCCATCGCCGAAGGTGCCGATGCCATCGCCCACGGCGCCACTGGAAAAGGTAACGACCAAGTTCGCTTCGAACTCTCCGCCGCAGCCCTCGCGCCGAACATCAAATGCATCGCTCCATGGCGTGATGCGGAGTTCCGCAAACAATTCCCCGGTCGTGCCGAAATGATCGCCTTCGCCGAGGCTAACAACATCCCGATCAAAGCCTCCATGAAAAAGCCTTACTCCATGGATCGCAACCTCCTCCACATTTCCTTCGAAGCCGGTGCCATGGAGGATCCCTGGTACGACGCCACCACCCCAGCGGACACCGACATGTATGTGCTTTCCGTTTCACCAGAAGACGCACCCGACGCAGCCGAATACGTCGAAATCCTTTTTGAAAAAGGCAACGCCATCGGTTTGAAACACGCCAACATCGATACCCTCCTCACCGAGCTCGGCGATGTTAAAGCCACCGGCCAACAAGACGGCTACACTCTCCTCAATGCCTACGGCGTCATGCGCGTGCTTAACCTATTAGGCGGACGCAACGGCATCGGCCGCGTCGATATCGTCGAGAACCGCTTCGTCGGCATGAAATCCCGCGGCATCTACGAAACCCCCGGCGGCACCATCCTCCTCGCCGCCCACCGCGACCTCGAAACCCTCGTCGTCGATCGCGAAGCCATGCACATCCGCGATTCCCTCATCCCGAAATACGCCCAACTCGTTTACAACGGATTCTGGTTCGCTCCCGAGCGCGAAGCCATCCAAGCCCTCGTCACCGAAACCCAGAAAAAAGTTTCCGGTGAAGTCCGCATGAAACTCTACAAAGGCAACGTCATGCAAGCCGGCCGCCGCTCCCCACACAGCATGTATTCCGAAGCCATCGCCACCATGGAAGGCGGCCAAGAACAAGCCTACAACCAAGACGACGCTACCGGCTTCATCGCTCTCAATGCGCTACGCTTAAGAGCCGTCGCGAGGCAGCAATAGCTGTTTCTCTTCAGTCAAAAATCATCAATTATCATTCGTAAATCAAAGCGAATGATAATTGCGTCGTTGCTCGAAACTCATAGATCTGAATTTTTTTTGCAACTTCATCTGCAGTGGGTGGTTTGATCATTCGTAATTACGAGCTCTTCTTAGCTCGTCCAATTAATCCCTAACTCCAATCAACTATGAAAACATCCATTGCAATCCTAAGCGCCCTTGTTCTGTCGGTCGGTATGACCATCGCCGAAGAGGAAGGTAGCGAAAAACACAAGAAACACAATCCACGTGAGCGCTTTGACAAAGCGGATAGCGACGACAGTGGCACCATCAGCCTTGCCGAGTTTCAATCAACCCCTCGTGGCAAAGAAAACCCTGAGCGCGCTGCTCAGATCTTCAAAAAAATCGATGCTGATGGCAGCGACGATATAAGCCCCGACGAGATGATCAATTTCGCCAAGGAACATAAGAAGCATCACGGTGAAAAACCTAGTGACAAAAAACGCCCTGAAAACGGTGACAAAGAGGGCTCTGTTTTAGAATGAGATTCCTCATCTCTGAGTGATTTACTCAAACCTGCTGTCGGATTCGTCTGACAGCAGGTTTTTTATTACTCTATTTCGTACTCTTTCCCATGGTGCATTTGATTTCTAATAAAATTTTCTTAGGCGAACTTGGTGCACAGTTATTAGAGATATAGCCGCTGTGATTATACACACGACAAGTGTTTAGCAAACTAGACCTAAGTTATGCATTGTTAGCCCTGAGATCTTACTCAGATGAATTTATCGTCCTAGGAACACTCTCAAGAAAAAGAGCTTTGAATTTTTGGATGAGTTCAACGCACCTCAAACGGTTGGTTGGCAGTGGCGACGTGGCCTTTGCCGTCCTTGACCCAGACGTAGAGTCTATAGACTCCCGGTTTTTCAGGAGCTGTGACTGACACGCTTCGTTTTGATGGATCTTCGATTACTCCCTCTAGGAATTCCGGTATTTTTTTATTCGTATTGTGTTGATGCCCCTGGAGTTCGGGAAGCACAGCCCAATGCAAGGATAGGACATCTTGATCTGGATCGGTGGCAGTGACCTCGGCACTGAAGACAGTACCCGGAGCTACCGCGGTCTTGGCGGTAGATGTAATCGGCTTCACGACTGGCGCACGATTAGCAGGCACGCGGCCTGTCCACATTTCCTCCAATACATCGACAGAGGCAGTGGTTTCGCCCTCATGAGTATAAAGGCCGAACCATGTGGCGCTGGCCTCGAATTTCCATCCCCAAACGAAGGCGTAGTTACCTAGGAAGCCATCACCCGGCGTCATAACTTCCTTGTAGGCTTTGCGCATCATATCGGCTTTCTCCGCGCTGGTTTGCTCCAAGGGTGCTCCGAAGCTGGTCTTTTTACTCTCCCAAAACCCGCGTGGACCCCATTCTGTGAGCATCCACGGACGCTTCCATTCCACCTTTTTCAGATGTTCACGAATTCCGAAAACCCCACCGTAGGTGTTCACCCCGACGAAATCCAAATTGGGAGTGTGTGCATTTAACGCCTTGGTCTTGTTAGGATTCAGCCCTGCGACGGCAGTAAAATGCGGATGATTCGGATCAAGCTCGCGCACCAAGATAGCGAGGCGATCGAGTTGCTGCCAATATTCCGTGTCCGTGCCGTCTCCTTCCGACTCGTTGCCGATTCCCCATGCGAGGAGAGCGGGATAATTGCGGTATTGAGTCACCTCTTTCCGCACTCGCTCGGTTTGTTTAGCGCAGTGTTCAGGATTTTTATAGGAGAACCAACTGCACTCGCTTTCCAACCAGATTCCCGCACTAACGGTCAGGCCGAGCGACTGCGCCTCATCGAGAATTTTGTCGAGGCCATTGGTTGACCAAGTGCGTATGGAATTGCCGCCACGTGCCGCAAGCTCAGCCAGTCTTGTATCTCCGCCAACACCTTGCACGAAGTATGGTTTACCGCCTCGCGTCATGCCAGTTGAAGTCACAACAACGGGTATCGCAGCAACAGGCGTCACCGTCACAGGCGGGGATTCAACTGGCACCACTTCAACTGGAATATCGTGATCAACTTTTACTTCTAACTCCTTTTTCTGACAGGTGCTCAGCAACGACACTACGAGAGCGAGAAAAAAGACGCGCATTACTTGCTTCGACATAATGGAAATCTAAAAAGACGAAAGAGAACGATTACTTGAACCTAGTTTGCAGAATAATGAATGCGAGGAAAATGCTTGTGAGTGTCGGCGACGGTTCAAAACCGGATTTGTTGCCTGTTCAAAACCGGACAATTTGTTAGAGGCCGTAAGTCCCTAAAATTGGGGGCCAGACGTCCTTTGGAGGGTGGTCTACGACCCAAAATTTCAGGTTCGGATGATGTACGATGGTGA
>CAMCYT010000206.1 GCA_945885485.1 Prosthecobacter debontii | reverse complement strand
CTGAAGAGTTTGTTGTGATCGATGTAGTTTCCGTATTTATAGTAACGGAGTTTATCCTCAAGTTTCGAGGCGTTGAAAACTTTCAGTTCTTCCCACATCCACTCAGCCAAAGCGTTCCGTTCCTCGACAGTCGGTTGATCTTCTTTTTTCGGTGGCATCTCGCCGCTGAAAGTGTGCTCCAAGGCCTGATTGAGCAGGTTCATCCGTGCCTGTTGCCCTAGTTCGCTCAAATGATCCAAACGGATACCACCTTTTTTAAGCCCGTCGTCGTGGCAATCGTAGCAATAACGCTCCAGCAATTTCTCGGTCGTTTCCGGAACTTTGAATTTGTAATTCGAGCCAGCAGTCGACACCGGCTCAGCAGCCGTTCCAATGCCTGAAAGGCCGAGAAAAATGAGGTGTTGAGCAAATCGCATAAGAAAAAACAGGAAAACCAGAACCTGAATCCCCCCAATTACGCACATCATCCATCTTTTTATCAGACTAAAAATTTTCCAACCTATGCAAAAAATGAATACCTAGCACAGACCCACGTTAACTATCCGCCAAAACCTTACCATCATCGTCCGAATCCGCACGTGACACCCAGTCCAACGCATTCTTCAACGCAGCTGAAATCATGCTGTTATACTCAGGCGAAGCGATCAACAAGGCATCATGCTCCAAGAAAAGCTTCTTCAACTCTTTCGCTTTCTCTGGCTTTCCAGATGCATCCTCCAAATCCTGATCATAAAGTGGCATGGGAAAATCTTTCAGCGAGATCAGCGTCACTTGTGCCCCGCTTCACGCGCGCCTTCGGCTGCGATCTTTACTAATTTCTGGTTGAACGAATCAGCACGCAGGCTGCCACTGAATGCTAATATCTTCTTCATGTTTTTATTCTTCTTTGAAATTTGAATTTTGAAAGTTGAAACTTAAAGGCTCGGATAGTCAGTATAACCCTGAGGTCCAGATCCATAGAAAGTCGATGGATCTGGATCGTTGAGAGCTGCTCCAGTTCTGAAACGCTCCACCAAATCCGGATTCGCGATGGCGAACTTTCCGAACGCGACCGCATCGGCTTTGCCTTCAGAAATCGCCTCTCGCGCCGAATCTGCAGTGAAACTTTCGTTCGCAATATACACCCCGCCGAACGCCGCTTTCATCTTCGGACCTAACGGCGCTTGCAAATGATTTTCACGAGCACACAGGAACGCCAAGTTTCTTTTACCTAATTCCGTAGCCACTTTCGTAAACAGTCCTTCCAAATCCGAATCGCCCATATCATGTGCATCACCTCTCGGAGCAAGATGCATCCCCACCCGATCCGCGCCCCACACACCCACCACTGCATCTACGACTTCTAACATAAATCGCATCCGGTTTTCCACACTACCACCATACTCATCCTCGCGATGGTTGGTGGAGTCCTGTAAAAACTGATCGATCAAATAGCCGTTCGCACCGTGAATCTCCACACCATCGAATCCGGCTTTCTTCGCATTCTCCGCGCCGCGTTTATACTGCTGCACCACTTCCTGAATCTCCTCAACCGTCAATGCTCGCGGCGTCACGAACGATTTCTCAGGCCTAACCAAACTCACATGCCCGGCTGGTGCGATTGCACTCGATGAAACAGGGATCTTTCCATCCAAATAAATCGGATCTGACATCCGACCCACATGCCAGAGCTGACACAATATCACCCCACCCTTAGCATGCACCCGCTCGGTCACTTTTTTCCAACCCTCCACCTGCTCATCCGACCAAATCCCCGGCGTATTCGGATAACCCACTCCCATCGCATCCACCGAGGTCGCTTCTGTCAGAATCATCCCAAAATCAATGCGCTGCTCATAATACTCAGCCATCATCTCATTCGGCACCCGCCCATCCGATGACCTACAACGGGTTAAAGGTGCCATAACCATACGATTTAGAAGCTTAAAGGCCCCAGCTTTCAACGGTTTAAAAAGTGGATCTATCATATATTTGGCTTACATCTAGACACCGACTTCGCTCCCGCGTCAAAGGACAATCTCTCAAAAATTTCAATTTCCCTCATTTTAAATTTCGGATTTCATATTTTTCGCACAAACTTCCGCTATGACATCGTTTCTCATCACCTGCTGCCACGCGACCTGCGCGATTCCAGAAGCGCAGCGTGAACTCTTTAAAGGACTCGAAGATCGCGTCACTTCTGGCGAAGGCTGGGAGCCCGGCGCACTCAACCTCGCCCAAGGCCTGGCCATGAAACTCTCCACCCCTCTCGTCCACGGCGATGTCTCCCGACTCCTATTCGATCTCGAACAAATCGGCGATTCACAATGGAGCGAAATTTCCATCACCATTCCCGAGGCCTTGCGCATCAGACTCGGAGATAGACTCAATGAAAAATTCCACCACGCCATCAATGTAAAGCTGGATGAAGATTTCAAACGCCACGATTCCTTCATCCATCTAGACATCCACACCGCACCCATCGAAGATGGAAAAATCATCTTCGAATGCACCGGCGATTCACTTGCCGATAAATTTGCAGCTATTGCGTTGAAAAGCATGACGATTCCGGAAATCGCTGCATCTATCAAAACGATGAAGGAAATCAGCCCCATGCTTGAAGGAATGCTGCAAAAAGATCTCCCGGGAAAAATCGGCATCGTGCGTATCACTGTATCCCAATCGTTTTTCATGAGATCCGAACCCCTGCGTTGGGAGACGGCCAAAAAAGCCATCATCCAAGCAGTTTCAACCGCCGCCATTTCTATCAACTCGCTCCCCCCCACGAACCTCCAGTTCGATTTCTAAGTAGCTGCCTGAAAAATCCGGTCAGCGAAACGGAAAGAATATTTTAACCACAGATGGACAGGATACACGCAGATGAAAGAGTGGTGAAAAGCCCAGTCTCTAAACATGTTCTGATTTTATCTGTGTTCTTCAATCTGCGTCCATCTGCGTCCATCTGCGGTTGAATTCCTCTTTTCTTAATTTATAAGTCAGCCTCTAAGATTTGCATCACTATCCAAAAAGCTGGCTCCGCCACGCTCTAACCAATCCCGAATTCACCCAACACCTGGCCCCTTTCGCCAATGGTGGAGGTCAAATCGTGTTCGACCACGCCGATGAAGCCTCGCATTCCTTCTTCGTCGCCCTTGCTTGCAACGCATCCAAAGACCTTGGAAAAAAACGCCAGTGGATCATCCACGAATCTCCACGGCAACGCGAGCGCCTCGCCACCGAACTAGAACTCTGGGGTATCACCGCTGTGGTCTTGCCGGATTCTCCCATGAATCCCGAAAACGAACTTCACGAAATCGCCGATCCCGAAACCGCCGCCGAGTGGTTCGCGATCCTGGAAACCCTCGCCAGCTCCGACGCCTTCGCCGTTATCTGCGGACCCGATTCCTTTTCTCAATACGCCCCCTCCGCGAAATCCCTTTTATCCAATCGCACCCATCTCAAACCCGGCCTCATCCTCGATCCCACCGCCTTCGCCGAAACCCTAACCGAACACGGCTACGAACGTTTCCCCACCGTCACCGCCCGCGGTCACTTCGCCATCCGTGGCGGCATCCTCGATCTCTTCCCATTCCAATCCCCTCGCCCACTGCGATTGGAATTTTTCGATACCGAACTCGAATCCATCCGCGAGTTCGATCTCAACTCCCAAGCCTCCACCCGTAAGATAGGAGAAATCCATCTCCTCCTAACAGAGCCACCAGCGGTGGCCACGATTGCGGATTATTTAAAACCCAATGACACCGTCATAGAAATACAAGGAGGGGCTGCATCCTGCTGCCCACCCATCCCGTGGGGCGAAGCCCTTTACGGGACCCCATCCTTCCTCATCACAGAAAACACCGCCGAAGGCGTCATCGAAGAAAACTTCACCCTAGCCACCTACAGCTCCCCCCTCGGCACCTTCGATGCCGGTGACTTCGTCCTCGACGAACTCCGCCGCGAGGCCTTTTTCAAACAACTCAACGAATGGCAACGCGATGCATGGGACATCGGCATCGTCTTCTCCACCAAAGGCGAACTCGAACGCTTCATCGAACTCTCCGGAAAAGACCTCGAACGCGACCTCGGCCTCACACCCGTCATCGGCGAACTGGTTTCCTCTTTCACCCTCCCCGTCACCAAGCTCGCAGTCCTTTCCTCTTCAGAACTCTTCGGCCGATACCGCACACCCGGCGCAGCGCGACGCTCAACCGTCGAAAAAGCCCGCGCCATCCGCGCTCGCGCCACGCTCGATGATATCGAACCCGGCGATCTTGTCGTCCATTACGAATACGGCATAGGGAAATTCAAAGGCATCGTTCAAGAAGAAGAAGGCGAAGAACTCCAGATCGAATACAAAGACGGCTCCATCCTTTCCGTTCCGTTAGAACAAGCTCACCTGTTAGGAAAATACATCGGGGTCGGTGGTAAAACTCCGGACCTCAATAAACTCGGCAACGCCACTTGGCAGAAAAACCGCAAGTCTGCCGAGAAATCCATCCTCGATTACGCCGCCCGCCTGCTCCGCATCCAAGCGGAGCGCGAACACGACCAAGGCCACGCCCATCCGCCCGACACCCGTTGGATGTTCGAGTTCGAGCAATCTTTTCATTACACGGAAACCCCCGATCAGAAACAGGCGATCCTCGATACCAAACACGACCTCGAATCTCCCCGCCCCATGGACCGACTCATCTGCGGCGATGTCGGTTTCGGAAAAACCGAAGTCGCGATCCGTGCCGCGTTCAAAGCGATCACCGGCGGCAAACAAGTCGCCCTGCTCTGCCCAACCACTGTCCTCGCAGAACAACATTGGCGCACGTTCCGCGAACGCTTTTCCGACTACCCGATCCGGGTCGATCTCCTCAACCGCTTCCGCTCCGCCGCCGAAGTCCGCGCCACGATCGCTGGCCTCGCCGATGGCTCGGTCGAT